>QMOO01000030.1 GCA_003648245.1 Caldisericota bacterium | reverse complement strand
TAATTTTAACAGGATTTTCTTTACAATAATCTTTTAAATTCGTCATAATTTATGTCTCCGCAAATACCAAAACTTACATTATCAAAATTTACCTTCTCTGCTTCCATCATAATTTCATCATAAGTGACAGATTGAAGCTTCTTGATAACCTCATCAAAAACCTCCACATAGCCCCTCCTATGATAAGAAACAGCATTTCTTTCACTTCTTGAGAGAGAACTCTCAAGTTTTAGCAGAGAATTCCCTATTAAATACTCTTTTCCCCTTTCTATTTCATCTTTTTTTACACCTTCCTTAGTTATCCTTGTAAGTATCACTTTTATCTCGTTAACTACCTTTCCAACGTTTTCCTTTGATGTAGCAAAGTATATAACTCCTGCACCTGTATCCTTATAGGATAGAGTAAAGGTATATATAGAATAAACAAGTCCTAACTCCTCTCTTATCTTAGAGTAAAGCCTTGAAGACATTCCTCCACCAAGTATAACTGTGTATAAAAGAGAAGAGTAATAATCTGGGGATACAACTGAAGGAAATGGAAATCCAATTGAGATATGAACCTGCTTTGTATCTTTCCATTTTACACTTATACCTTTTTTAAATTCAGGAGCTTTAGGAGATGAGTTGAACCTGGAGTTCTTGCTCTTTTTATCTATCTTTTCTTCAAGAATGCTTTTAACCTTGTC
Source organism: Caldisericota bacterium (assembly GCA_003648245.1). The sequence continues at coordinate 9,861 of QMOO01000030.1, read as the reverse complement.
AAATTCCAGATTTCCATAAACAGAAATAATAATCTTTTCTGGAGTATAGAAACTCCTGTAAAAGTTTATAAGCTTGTCTCTTGTTGCATTCTTTATAACACTATCCTTTCCAATAACTTCAAATGAGAAAGGAGAACCACTCCACATTGCTTTTTTAAGTTCCACAATGGAGAGTTCATCTGGTGAATCCTCAAGGGACAGGATCTCCTGGATAACAACATTCTTCTCCCTTTCAATTTCCACCTCTGGGAATGATGCATTAAAGAGAATGTCAAAGAGTACGTCACTTGCTCTATCAAAATGTTTGTCCCTTGCTCTTATATAAAACCCGGTAAACTCACTTCCAGTAAATGCATTCATATCTCCACCAATACCCTCAATCTCTCTGGGAATATCCAAACTATTTCTTCTATCAGTCCCTTTAAAAACAAGATGCTCTATAAAGTGTGAATATCCATTTGTATCTTCTGTTTCAAATATTGAGCCTGAGGGAACTAAAACAAAAAGAGAAAAAGAGGGGAAATTTGAATTCTTTTGAAAAATAAACTTAGACCCTGATTTCAGGGTCTTTTCTATTATTTTCTCCATTTACCTCTTCTATTATGGGTGTTTTTTTCTTTCTCAGGAAAGAGCCCTTTCTGAGTAAGTGTTATTCTTCCAAGTTCATCTACTCTCTGAACCTTTACCACAATTTCTTCGCCTACTTTTGGCCAGAGTCTGGGATTCTTTGCAGTGGAAGCTGGCATCTGGGATACATGCAAGAGTCCATCTTTACTTGGAGTTAACTCCACTATAAGACCAAAATCTCTAACAGAGAGTACCTTCCCAAGATAAACTCTTCCTACCTCTACATCTTTGGTCAGCTCTTCAACCATCTTCTTGGCTTTATTACCGGATTCCATGTCAGGCGCTGTAATATACAGAATTCCTGTGGGTTCAATATCTATTTTAGCTCCTGTTTCCTCTATAATCTTCTTTATAAATTTTCCCTGAGGACCAATTACATCTTTTATTTTTTCAGGTGTAATATCCATAACTATAACTCTTGGAGCATACGGGGATACAGAATCTCTTGGTTTATCAATCACCTTTAACATTTCCCCTAAAATGTACATTCTTGCTTCTCTTGCCTGAGATAGGGCCACCCTTAAAATATCTGTATCTATACCCTTTATCTTCATATCCATCTGGAGCGCTGTCACTCCATTTTTAGTTCCTGCAACTTTAAAATCCATATCTCCAAGAGCATCTTCCATTCCCTGAATGTCTGTAAGAACTACAAAACCATCTTCTTCCTTTATAAGTCCCATGGCTATTCCTGAAACAGGTCTTTTTATAGGAACACCTGCATCCATTAGAGAAAGTGTGGAACCGCAAACAGAAGCCATAGAAGTTGAGCCATTTGATTCAAGAACTTCAGAAACTACCCTTATTGTGTATGGGAACTCATCTTCAGGAGGAAGCACAGGAAGCAACGCTCTTTCTGCAAGAGCTCCATGTCCAATTTCTCTTCTTGATGGTGCACGCAAGGGCTTAACCTCACCTACGGAAAATGGAGGGAAGTTATAGTAGTGCATATATCTCTTGGTAAATTCTTCTTCCAGACCTTCAATTAATTGACCTTCACCAACCCCTCCAAGGGTGGTAACAGAGAGAACTTGAGTTTGACCTCTTGTAAATAATCCAGAGCCATGAGCGTAAGGGAGAAAACCAACCTTTATATAAAGTGGTCTTACATCCTTTGGTCCTCTTCCATCTACTCTTATCTTTTTCTCAAATACTCTTCTTCTGACATACTTTTTGAGTACTTTCTTGAATATATATTTTAGCTTTTTCTCAAGTTCATTATTCTCTTCGTCTTCAGGAATAAACTTTCCTACAAACTCTTCCTTTAATTCATCAAGTAGTGCTTCCCTCTCCTTTTTATCCTTAGCTTTTGAGAGAATTTCCTCAATTTTTGGTTCAAGCTCTTTTCTTGCCTCTTCAACCATAGATTCTTCTATTTCAAGAGGAGTAACTTCCATCTTCTCCTTTCCATACATAGAGGCAAATTCTTTTATCTTTCTTGCAATTTTTCTAATCTCTTCATGAGCAACTTCAAGGGCATCAACTATTACATCCTCTGGAACCTCTTTTGCTCCTGCTTCAACCATAATTATATTATCTTCTGTTCCAGCCACAACAATATCCATTTCACCATTTTCTATCTCTTCAAAAGTGGGATTAATTATGAATTTATCTCCTATCTTCCCAATTCTTACTGCACCTATGGGACCTTCAAAGGGAGCATTTGAAAGAGATACAGCAAGGGATGCTCCATTTAATCCAAGAATATCAGCAGGATTTTCCTTATCCTGAGATAAAACAGTAACTATCACCTGTACATCATTATAGAAAAACTCAGGGAATAGTGGTCTTAAAGGTCTGTCAATAAGTCTTGACTTTAATATCTCTGACTCTGTTGGTCTTCCTTCTCTCTTGTAGAAACCTCCAGGAATTTTTCCTGCAGCATAAAGCTTCTCTTCATAATCTACAACAAGGGGAAGAAAATCAATATCCTCTCGGGGTTCTTCAGAAACAGTAGCAACAGCAAGAACAACAGTTCCACCAAGTTTAACAAGAGTGGAACCACCGGCTTGCTTTGCAAGTTCTCCTGTTTCAAAAATTATATTTTTTCCCGCTACCTCAATTTCTAACGTTTTTTTCTCTATTTCTTGACCCATTTATTTTCTTAAACCTAAGCTTTCTATTAAATGAATATACCTATTATAATCCTTCTCTTTTAAATAATTTAAAAGTTTCCTTCTTCTACCAACCATTTTAAGAAGACCCCTTCTTGATGAATGGTCCTTCTTATGAACTTTCAAGTGTTCTGAAAGTCTCTTAATTTTTTCAGTAAGTATTGCAATCTGTACCTCTGGAGAACCAGTATCACCTTCGTGAATCTGATACTTTGCAATAATTTCCTGTTTTTCTTCCTTTTCCAGCATCTTTACCTCCTAACCTACCCCTTAACCCAGAGTAAATTTTTCTCCAGGTCAGGGATCATTGGCTTTTTTATTAGTTTAATCAAAGGTAATTATAGCACATTAAAGGAATTAGTTCAAATAGGGAATATTCTTAGAATAAAAACTGGCTGGGGAGCAGGGATTCGAACCCCGACTTACGGATCCAGAGTCCGCTGTCCTACCGTTAGACGACTCCCCAACCACTATTTATATTATAACAAAAATTTATAATCTTCCATGATATAATGAAGGTGGCAAATGGAGGTGAGGGAAAATGTATTTTATCTCAAGATTGAGAGCTAAACTGTTATTGGTTATTCTATTAATACTTCTCCTATCTATATCCCTGCTTGGACATAATAAAACCTACAGTACATCCAGCTTAGCAAACCAGGGGGGTATCATTGTATATGTTCCTCCCAACTGTTCCCCTGCTACAATTATGATACAGACAGGCACCGCCTTAATAGCTCAGGGTCAAACAGATGCTTCTGGAAAATATGATACATGCTATACTCTACAACCTGGAAGATACAGAGTTACAGCTTCGAAGACAGGATGCACATTCTATCCGCCGTATATTGATGTTGATGTGGTGGCAGAGAGTAAAGTAGAAATTCATTTTGAATCATGTGAGTGTGAGGAAATACCAGAGGAAGGATTGGACTTTGGAGATGCACCTGAAGGTGTATTAGCCTATCCTTCTAAAGGGGTTATAGGTAATTTTCCAACATGTAAGGGAGTTGGTCCCGGCAAATGGATACAACATGGACTTGGATGGGCTCGTTTTGGACATGGATGGGACAGCGAAAATGATGGAAATGGAGGGCTGTGTCCAATTTTCGCTCCATACGATAATGATGAGTGTTTTAAGGATGGGGATAGTGGACTTTTGTATCCTGAGCCCTTCACAATAATTGGTGGACAGGTTGTTCCATGTCCTAATTCCAATGGAACTCCTCTTGGAAAAGTGTGCCAAACCGCTGTGTGGGGCAAAGACATTGATATTATTGTCAAAAACAATATGCCTGTTGATGGATATGTGAATGTCCTTATGGACTGGAATCAAAACGGATCCTGGGGTGGTCATTCAGCATGCCCTGGACAGATTTCTCCAATCCCTGAGCATGTCTTAGTAAACTTCAGAATTCCAAAGGGATATTCAGGATTTCTATCAGGTCTAAATCCTCCGCCATTTAGCATTGGTCCTACACCAGGATATGTATGGGCAAGGTTTACCATCAGCGAAAGGCCTGTACCTGTGGATTGGAACGGTAGCGGAGCTTTTGAGGATGGAGAAACTGAAGATTATCTTCTACTGATAGGACAAGGGGTAACAGAAACAATGGACTTTGGCGACGCACCTGATCCCTCATATCCTACACTTCTTAAAAATAACGGAGCAAGGCATATCATAACTCCAAACATCCTTTTAGGAACAAAAATAGATTCTGAAAATGATGGGCAACCAAATGCAAATGCAACTGGAGATGATGTGCTTGACGGAAATAATGATGAAGACGGAGTTACCTTTACAACTTCACTTATACCTGGTGGAGTAGCTGGAGTAAAAATAATCGCTTCAGCAAGAGGATTCATTGATGCCTGGATAGACTTCAATATTGACGGTGATTGGCTTGATACCAATGAGCAAATATTTATAAGTACTCCGGTATCCGCTGGAGTAAATAACTTAAACTTCAATGTTCCTTCATCTGCAAAAGCTGGTAAAACTTTTGCTCGATTTAGATTCAGTACTACTGGTGGACTTTCTCCCACAGGTCTTGCAACAGACGGTGAAGTTGAGGATTATATGGTGGAGATTGAAAAGAAGAATCCAGGTGGAATAATAGTTAAAATATATGACTCTCATGATGAAGAAAATAAAACAAAACCATGTCCAAACATACCAATAACTATAAGCGGGCCTCTACCTTCCACCTCTATTGTAATAACCGGTAAGACAGATGAAAATGGAGTTTTTGATACATGTTATACCCTTGTACCTGGAATATATAAAGTTAAACCAGGAATAAACTGCAGTCCAGACCTTAAAACAGTTATGGTAAGTTCTGGTAAAAAATCAGAGGTCTATTTTGTCTGTAGCTGTTTTGGCGGAGTAACAGGATACATAGGATGTGATTATGGTCCCTGCAAAAATGTATCTGTATTAATTTACGATGAGAGCGGTGAAATTGTATGGGAGACAAAAACCAATGACGAGGGTGTCTTTGATACATGTTATAATATCCTTCCTGGAACTTATACAGTAAGACCTGTATCAGAAAAATGTAATTTCACGCCAAGTGAACAGAAAATTGAAATTGAAGCCTGTCACAAAACATATATCAAATTTAAATGTGACTGTTGCAGAGAGTGTCAACTTGGTGGCATCATCGCAATCTTTAAAAAAGAGTGCATTCCAGATGAAGTTAAAATTTACGACGAGAAAGGAGTTGAAGTAACAGGTAGCTGGAGCAGAAAACCGAATCAAGAAGGAGTTTTTGATACATGTAAAAATCTAAATCCTGGAAAGTATAAGGTGGTTCCCTTTAAAGAAAACTGTAAATATATTCCTGAATATCAATGGGTAGCAGTTAAACCATGCGAAAAAACAAGAATTGAATTTGATTGTGAGTGCGAAGAGTGTAAAAAGGGAGGAATTAAAGGAAAAGTTGTGTGTTATAAAGATTCCTCCATATTTGTAGGATGTAAAGATGTAAAAATACTTATATTTGACTCAAGTGGAAATCTCGTTTGGGAAGGATTAACTGACGATAATGGAGAGTTTGATACATGTAAGAGCCTTGAACCAGGAAACTATAAGGTAGTTGCTAAATCACCCAGAGATTCATGCAAAATTTCACCTGAAGTTAGAGATGTTGTGGTTAAAGCTTGTGAAAAGAAAGAAATAACATTTGAATGTAATTGTTGTAAAGAGAAGGGAGGAATAGAAGGCTCTGTTATTGATTCTGACACAGGAAATGGATGTAAGAACGCTACAGTAGTTGTACTGGGTCCATTACCAAGTAAAGAAATCGCTTGGTATGGTAAAACAGATGAAAATGGTAAATACTCCACTTGCTTAACGCTTATACCTGGTGATTATGAAGTATATGTGAAGTTGAAATGCGAGACAGAATCAAAGAAGGTTACAGTAACAGCTGGAACTCACGTCACTGTTAATTTTAAGTGTAGGTGTGTAGAGAAATCAGTGCCTTTATGGCTTAATCCTCCATACGAAGAGGTCGAAGTTAAGGAAGGATATACTTTCAAAAAAGCTGTGGAAATTGGTAAACCTGGTGAACCAATAACAAACCTTATGGCAGCAAAATTTTATGTGGAATTTGATCCAAAGCTTATAAAAGTCTCAAAGGTCATAGAGGGAGGATTCTTGAAACAGGGTGGAGCTTCCACTGTATTCTTATATACCATTGATAACTTCACCGGGAAAGTAGTTATCAATACATCAAGGCTTGGTGGTACAGGGGCAAGTGGTTTTGGAACACTTGCAGTAATTTACTTTAGTGTAACCCCCTCAGCTTCAATCTCCACTACAACTGAGGTTAAATTACCACTTGGATATTCAGATCTTAGAGACACCTCTGGAGATCCAATAGCTCATTATACAGAGAACGAAACTGTAAAATTTGTGGAAAAAGTCAAACTTGTTGGGGATTTTAATGAAGACGGAAAGATAGATTTTGAGGATCTGGTTATCTTTTCACTTGCCTTTGGACATAAGAAAGGAGATAAAGGCTGGGATAAAAAGGAATCAAATATCCCCGGATCTCCTTTCAATAGATGTGATATATGGGATTCTTCACCTACAGGATTAGCACCAGTAACACAGAAGAAACCAGATGGAGCAGTTGATTTTAACGATCTAATGGTCTTTATTATTAACTGGAATTTCTACAAACCAGAGGGAGGATAAGATGAGAAAAATAATTCTACTTTTACTGCTTTTCATAATACCGCTATCTCTGTCCTTCTCCTCTGAAGGAACAACTTTAAAAATTACACCTGAAAAATCTGAGATAAAAGAAAAAGAATCTGTAAAGATTACACTGTCAATTGAAAATTTATCACCTAATTTACTTGGAGTCCATATAAAGATTGGATACAATGAGGAGATTCTTTCTGTTAAGAGTGTAGAAGAGGGCGAGTTTTTAAAAGAAGGTGATGTTTCTACTTTCTTTAAATTTTCTACTGAGAAAGGTTTAATAGATATCTCCATAGCAAGATTAGGGGATCCAGTAAAAGAAGAAAAGGGGAATCTCTGCTATATTACTTTTGAGGGAAAAAAGAAAGGTGAAAGTTATCTAAAATTTGTTCTGATAGATCTAAGAGATTCTCAGAATCAGAGTATTGAAGCTCATGGAATAGATGGAAGTATAGTGGTAAAAAAGGAATATGAGTTTAAGGATATAGAGAATCATTGGGCTCAAGAAGAAATTGAATATCTTATTGATCTTGGGATAATAAAAGGTTATCCCGATAAAACTATCAGACCTGATAATAACGTTACAAGAGCAGAGTTTGTTACAATAATGGTAAAAAGTCTTAATTTAGAAGCATATTTTCCTGAGAAACCAACTTTTCCTGATGTTCCGAAATCTCACTGGGCTTATGGCTTTATTGAAAGAAGTGTAAAAGAGGGACTTGTAAAAGGATATCCAGATGGAACATTTAAACCCAACAGAAATGTATTAAAAGCGGAAGCTATAACTGTTATTGTGAATGCGAAGAAATGGCCTATTATCAAACCGAAGACCCCCTCATTCTTTGATGTTCCTGCCAATGAATGGTACTATCCCTTTATAGAAACTGCATTCCAGAATAATATTATCAGGAAACCAGACTATCCAATAGTTATAAATTCAAGATTTTACCCTGAAACTCCTGCAACAAGAGCTGAACTCTGTGTGTTTGTCGCAAGGATGCTTGGAGGATTCTAGGTTTTTAAGTATATTTCTTTCAAATGGCTGGCAAATGCCAGCCATTTTTATTTTATTATCTTCCCTTGACACAAGGCTAAATTCAATATAAATTTAATTAAAACTTGGATTTGAGGTGAGTATGAAGGAGATTCCTCTTGCTTTGTCTTTTGATGATGTCTTATTAATACCAAACTATTCAGATATTCTTCCCAAAGAGACGAACGTAGAAACGAAGCTAACAAAAAACATAACAATAAAAATACCTATAATCTCTTCTCCAATGGATACTGTCACTGAATCCCTTATGGCTATAGAGATGGCAAAAAATGGAGGTGTGGGAGTAATACACAGAAACATGGATATTAAAGATCAAGTAAGGGAGGTAGGAAAAGTAAAAGAGGTAGAACCTGATTCTAAAAGTTCAAAAGGAAAGGATGGTGGGCTTCTTGTTGGAGCGGCAGTTGGCGTAGGGGAAGAATCTTTTGAAAGAGTTAAAAAACTAATTGATTCTCATGTAGATTTCATAGTAATTGATACTTCCCATGGCCATTCAAAAAGAGTTATTGATTTTCTAAAAAGAGTAAAGGATAAGTTTCCAGATACCCCTATCATTTCTGGAAATGTGGTTACAGGAGATGGAGCGATGACACTTCTTGAAGCTGGAAGCGATGCAATAAAGGTAGGTATAGGTGTTGGTTCCATATGCACAACAAGAATTGTTACAGGAGTCGGGGTTCCCCAATTTACTGCAATTGTTAATGTGTATGAAGTGGCAAAGGAGTATAATGTGCCGGTTATTTCAGATGGAGGAATAAGAAGTTCTGGAGATATAGTAAAAGCAATAGGTGGAGGCGCTGATTCTGTCATGATTGGAAGTCTTCTTGCTGGATGTGATGAAAGCCCTACTGAGCTGATAGAAAGAGAGGGGAAGAAATACAAATATTATAGAGGCATGGGTTCATTACCTGCCATGAAAAAGGGAAGTGCCGACAGATACGGTGAAGACGGAAGAGTAAAGATGGTCCCTGAAGGAGTGGAATCTTTAGCTCCATACAGAGGTAAAGTCAAAGATGTTCTATTTGAACTGGTATCGGGTCTTAGATCGGGCATGGGATATGTGGGAGCAAAAACAATAGAGGAATTAAAGAAAAAGGCAAAATTCTATCGAATAACAAATATGGGTCTTACAGAAGGTAAAGTACACGATGTTAAAGAATTATAAAGATACTATCCTGATAATAGACTTTGGCTCTCAATACACCCATCTTATTAAGAGAAGATTGAGAGAATTAAAAGTTCACTCAATAATTGTCCCACCAGATATATCCATGGAAGAAATTTTGTCCCTTTCTCCTAAAGGAATAATACTTTCAGGTGGACCTGAAAGCGTGTATGAACCGGACTCACCAAAAATAGACAGGGCTATATTTAGCTTAAATATTCCTGTGCTTGGAATATGCTATGGACTTCAACTTATAGCTTTTCTTTTTGGAGGAAGAATAAAGAGAAGTAAAAACAGAGAGTATGGAAGAAACAAAATATTTTTAAAGGAATCAAAGTTATTCAAAGGTATACCAGAGAAGATAACTGTCTGGATGAGTCATGGAGATTCAACTGAATCCCCACCAGATGGATTTCATACAACATCCATCAGTGAAAATAACATAATAGCATCCATTGAGAAAGATAACATATTTGGACTTCAGTTTCATCCAGAAGTAAACCATACAGAGTATGGAAAGAAGATTCTTGATAACTTTCTTAACATCTGTAAGTGTAAAAGAGACTGGGTAGAAAAAGATATCATTGAAGAAAAAATAGAAGAGATAAAGAAAATTGTCGGGAATGAGAAGGTTATTGTTGGTGTCAGCGGAGGTGTTGACTCTACAGTAGTTGCAATACTTTTAAAG
>QMOO01000029.1 GCA_003648245.1 Caldisericota bacterium | reverse complement strand
TTCTTTTCTATTCTTCTGGTAATCTCACTAATAGATTTAGAATTTATGGAAATTCCTGATTTTCTTATTATAGTTGGAATTGTCGTTGAAATTCTTCTTGTAATACTTAAAAAGAGCTATGTTTCTTCTTTTTCTGGCATGATTATACCCCCTTTAATCTTTGCTATTATAATATTAGTCTCGAAAGGCGGCATGGGTGGTGGAGATTTTAAATACTCTTTTTTTATTGGTTTAACTCTTGGTTTCCCTAAAATCATACCCTGGTTTATCCTTTCCTTTATTCTTGGTTTCTTCCCTGCTATATACCTTCTCCTTTCAAAAAAGAAAGAGAGAAAATCACCTATACCTTTTGGACCATTTATGTCCCTTTCTGCTATTATAATTTATATGTGGGGCGACAGTATCATTAGATTTTATACAAGTTTAATGTTATAATTTTAAAAAGGTAGGTGAAAATGAGAGGATTTGGCAAAACGCCTGTTATTGGATTGGATTTAGGCTCAGGGTATATAAAAATTGCTCAAATTAGAGAAACGGGCAAGGGGTTAAATCTTGTCAATATAGGTCTTCTACCTACCCCGAAGGATTCTATTGAGAATGCAAAAATAGTCAAACCTGATGAAATCGCAGAGGCCATAAGGACTCTTATGAGAATGTACTCATTTATTGGCAAAAGAGTGGTAACTGCAGTTTCTGGTCAGCTTGTTACTGTAAGGACTCTTGTTGTGGATAATTTACCAAAGAGTGAGCTTGATGAAGTAATAAAATGGGAAATGAGTAAAGTACTCCCCTATAAAATAGAAGATGCCTCTTTTGACTATCAAATTATAGGCGCAAGCCCAAAAAGCGAGGGGAAGAAAATCTCTGTAATAGCAGCAGCTGCAAGCTTAGATATAATAAATAGCATTGTTGCAGCCATAAAGTTAGCCAAACTTGAACCTGTAGCAATTGAAATAGAATCATTTGCTGAACTTAGACTTCTAGATTACATTCTTAAGGATGAGTATAAGAATACAATTATAGTACTTGTAAATTCAGGGCATTCTTTTACATCAATAAATATAATTGAAGACGGAATTTTAAGATTTACAAGAATAATTCCCTTTGGCGGCAGAACATTGATAAAAGGAATATCTGATAAGATAGGAACAAACGAAAAGGAAGCAGAAAGCCTTCTTGTCACTATGTGTAATGTGGATTTAGAGAATGTCGATAAAGAAAGTGATACATTTAAAGTTACAGCTTCAATAATGCCTCTCATTGAAGAGTTTGTGCTTGAGCTTAAAAGATCTGTTATGTACTACAGAGGACTACCTTCTTATTCTGGTAAATCTTTTGAGATAATCATGGGTGGTGGAACATCCAAACTTAAGGGCTTAATTAAATACATAAAAACAACTCTTGGTGTTGAAACGAAACTAAACGATTTCTTGTATAAAGCTGTCGTTTACAATCCTAAACTTTTCACAGAGGAGTATCTTCTGGATATGGCACCATTCTTTTCTGTATCTGTAGGTCTTAGCATGAGGGAAACTATTGAACGACTTGAAAAAGCTAAGCGGATTAAGTTTTCGAGAAAAGAAATAAAAGAGAAGAAAGCAGAGCCGATTACAAAAAGAGGGAGGAAAAAATGAACATCAAAATAAACCTCTTACCTACTGTAAAGAAAAAGAGAAAAAAAGAAGTGACAGATACCACAATGATCATCATAATTGTATTCTTTCTTATTGCTTTAGGATTAACATACTTTACCTATTGGAATAAGGTTAACATTTTAAGATCTCAACTGGCATCCCTTAATTCTGACATAGAGAAATATAAAGATATGGAACAACTTAAGAATGAGAAATTGTCTATAGATAAAAAGTTAAACTACTACATATCTACCACGAAAAAACTTATAAATGGGGAAGTTAAATTCTCGGTATTCTTTGAGGAATTGAGCGCTTATTTTCCCAAATATGCATACTTGACTTCTCTTGAGGTAGACAAAGATTCCAAGCTTGTCAGGATGACAGGAATCACAGACAATTACTATACCCTTGGGAAACTTTTATTCCATCTTAAACAATTTCCACAGTTTTCAGATGTATTTCTGTCCAGTTTCGGTAAACAAGGAGGTAGGGGAATGACACCAGGGGAAACAGAAAAGATAACATTTACCATAATGGCAAAATGGACTATTGGAGGTAAGAAATGAAAGGTTCTGCCAAGTATGTAACCTTAATAATCCTTCTTGCAGCTATTGGTGTTAGTTTTTATATGATACTTCTGAAACCAAAAATAGAAGAAATAAAAACTTTAAATAACGAGATTATGAAGGCAAGGGATAAATTAGATGAGTTGGTATTTATAAAGAAAAATGAAGATAGGATAAGACTTGCCATAGAAAATGAGAAGACCGAAATGGAAAAACTTAGAGTACTTTTACCTAAAGACCAGGATATAGCAAGGCTTTTAGTTCAATTTCACGAGTTTGGGAAGAAAAATGATGTAGAAATATCTAATTTAAGTCTTGTAGGTGGAGCAGGAGGAATGAACTTTTCAAAGGCAAGATTGATGGAAAGACAGGGGTACTATGAAATGCAACTCAACTTTGGAATCTCTGAAGAGTTTAAAAAAGCATTAGAGATCATGAAAGCTCTTGAAAATTTCCCAAGAATACTTCACATAAAAAAAGTTTCTGTTACATATGGAGCTGGTTTTAGAGGACCGGAGGGTGAGGAAGTAGGCCCAAGAATTCTTAATTTTAACTTTAATGCAAGTGTATTTACAGCAAAGGAGCCTTAGCATGGAAAAAGAAAGAAGAATAGTCGTAAAAAAAGGAGTTTCAAAGGAAAGAAGAAAGAACGAAACTGTTCTTATAATTGCTTTTGTTCTACTTCTTGCTGTTGCTGGAGGACTCTTTTATTTTCTTTATCTCAAACCTCCCCCTTCTCAGAAACCGTCTACAGGAACAGAGACACAATCAAGGGCTTCCATTTTAAAGGAATATAAAATAACTGACCTTGAAGATGAATTAACTGCAAGATACATGGATTTACCTCCAATTGAAACTACAGAAGAAGAATTAGGAAAAGAGGATCCCTTCTCTCCATGAAATTAAATATACCTGTTGAAATCTCTCATTTTCTCATAACTAAAATTGAAAATATTAGATATTTAACAAATTTCTCTGGTGAAGAAGGATTCCTTATTTATGATAGACAAAAATTTACATTGTTGGTTGATGGAAGATTCACAACGCAGGCGAAGGAAGAAGTTTACAAAGATATAGAGATTGTAGAGTATAAACCACCCATTATCGATTTTATTTTTGAAAATTACTCTATAGAAAAACTTGCTTTTGAAGATTCCATACCATTTTCCTTCTATAATAAACTTCAAGAAAAATTTGAACTAATTCCTCTTACAGAGGTTATTGAAGAGAAGAGAATAATAAAAAGGCAAGAGGAAATTGAATATATAGAGAAAGCACAAAGGATTGCCGAAAGCTCATTTTTGGAAACATTAAAATTTATCAAAGAAAATGTCACCGAGATGGAACTTAGCGCAGAACTTGAATACCAGATGAGAAAAAGAGGAGGAGAAAAGAATGCATTTGATTTTATTGTTCTGTTTGGTGAAAGAGGTGCATTACCTCACGGAAAGCCATCCAATAGAAGATTGAAAAACGGTGACATAATTATATTTGATTTTGGAACTGTGGTTAATGGGTATCATTCCGATTGCACAAGGATAGTGATCTTTGGAAAAATATCAAAGGAAGCAGAAAAAGTTATTAAAATTGTTGAAGAGGCTCAAAAAATTGGAATTGACGGAATAAGAGAAGGCGTGGGAGTTGTTGAGCTGGATAAAAAAGTTAGAGAGTACATAAAAGAAAACGGCTATGGTGAATTTTTTAATCATAGTCTTGGACATGGTGTAGGACTTGAAATACATGAAAAACCATACTTATCTCCACGAGGTGAGGGTAAACTAAAAACCGGTATGGTAGTTACAGTAGAACCAGGAATATATCTACCAGGCAAATTTGGTGTTAGAATAGAAGATTTAATTGTGGTAGAGAGAGATAGTGCAAAGGACTTAACCAGAATAGATAAAATTTTTAAGATTTAATTATCTTATAAATTAAGTAACTAAAGGAAACACCAAAGGATAATGAAGCAGTTATAGATAGCAAGTAAATTCCAATTTTAGGAATAAGTATGAGAAGTAAAATAAGTAATCCACCTATTAGCGTAGTTATAATTTCTTTTATATTGCCATTCTTAACCTCTTGATGTAACAATTTAAGAATTTTTTCACCGACTAAATAAGAAAGTATTGACATACCCATAAGGATCAAGAAATATATAATTCCGTTGTAAAGTAGAAATAGTGCTCGACCAAAAGGAAAGATTGCTCTTTCAGGGGTGAAATATAAAAGGAGTGTAAGGACCACTATTCCTAGAGGTAATGATAGGATAAGATTTTTCCTTGAAAAATTGACAAAACTACTAAATCCTTCTTTAAATAGACCCGCAAATATCACTGAGAATATTAATAGAATAAGGATTATAATTATTTTCAGCACAAACCCCTCATTTGTAAGAAGAAATGCTGGAATACGAGGCCTTTTATAAGGAATATTATTTTTAGGTGGAAACTCTATTTTCCTTCCTTTAACTACAGCCTCTCCCTCTTCAATGATTTTTCCACCAAGCGTTACTACATTTCCGCTTACAAATGCTTTGTCTTTAAGAATTATATCTCCTCTTAACACCGATATGTTTCCAAAAACTTTTCCAAACACAGTGACATTTCCAACACCAACTTTAATATCTCCTCTAACTATGTCATCGGGTTTAACGACGACATCGCCCTTATCTTTAATGATTCCACGAGCAAAAACAAAAGTGGGAGCTAAAACTAAAAACACCACAAAAACTAAAAGTAATATTTTTTTCATCTTCTTCCTCCCTTTAATCTCATTTTATTAATAAGCACTATTGAAAACAGACCAACAAAAGCAATCGTTAGATATAGTAATATCTGAACCAGCATCCATTGAAATATCTCTATATTCTCAAGGTAGAGAATGAATTTTCCTATGAATTCACTTTCACCTATAAGATAAGATGAATCAGTAAGATATGATGGAAAAGGAACTACAATTATTAGCACAATGAGAGAGACGAGAACAGCAAATATAATACCTAGCGAGGTTCTTTTGGATATTTCAGTTTTTCTTATCTCCCTCATAATTCTTTCTTTAACTTCTCTTTTTAAAACATACATCTTAGAAAGCGAATGCAACCTTTCTTCAAATTCTTTATCCTTCATTTCTCACCTCTAATGCTTCCTTTAATTTTTTCTTTGCTCTGTATAATCTCACCTTTACTAAATTCACAGGTATCCCAAGCACTTCTGAAATTTCTTTGTAAGATAAATTCTCAGTGTAGAATAGAAGTATTATATCTCTATCTTTAACAGGTATAGATAAAAGTGCCTCATATAGAGCAAAATCTCGTTCAAATTCAACACTAATAGAACTTGTATCGAGATTCAAGTTGGTTAATTTTTTGTTCCTGCTCATGTAGTTAATTCCTTCATTTCTTGCAATTCTAAACAACCAGGGAAGGAAATCTTTTCCATCCCTGAAACTTTCTATTTTTTTAAAGGCTTTCAAGAATACTTCTGAAGTCAAATCTTCTGCCTCCTCTCTATCTCCAATAAGTTTCATAAAATAAGTAAAAACCTTGTCTCCGTATCGTTCAACAAGTATTCCAAATGCTTCTTTGTCTCCATTTTTGACCCTCTTTATTACCTCTCTATCTTCTATATATTTCACCTTCCACTCCCAAATACACATCAGTTTATCAATTGTTACACTTATGTTATACTAAATTTATGAGAAAAAGTGGAATAGTGGTTCTTTGCGGTAGACCAAACACTGGTAAATCAACTCTTCTGAATTGTATCTTAAAGGAAAAGATTGCCCCGGTAACAAGCAAACCACAGACAACAAGGAAAAATCTCAAAGGTATATATAACGATGAGAGGGGGCAGATTGTTTTTATTGATTCACCAGGAATACATAAACCAATCCATAAATTGGGAGAGAAAATGGTGAAATATGCACTAAATATTCTTAAGGAGGGTGACGTACTCTTATGGGTAGTTGATGGTTCCGTATCTCCAACAGATGAGGATGTCCTTGTTTCACAGAATATAAAAGATATAAATAAACCCAAGATTCTCGCAATAAATAAAAGGGACTTATTTGAAGATAGAGAAAATGAGGTTTTGAAAGATTACGGAAGCCTAGGTGAGTTTAAAAGGGTTATTCCAATTTCTGCAATAAGAGGTGATAATGTAGATTCATTGATCGAAGTACTATTCTCTTTCCTCCCAGAGGGAGAACCGCTTTATCCAGAGGACATTCTTACTGATAGTATGGAAATAGATGTAGTCTCGGAATTGATAAGAGAAAAAATATTAATCCATACAAAGGAAGAAGTTCCTCACTCAGTTGCAGTTATAGTAGAGGAGTTCAAAGAAAGAGAAAATGGTAAGGTTTATATAAGAGCTAATATCTATGTTGAAAGGGATTCTCAAAAGAAAATACTTATAGGATACAAAGGAAATATGCTTAAAGTTATTGGAACAGAGGCAAGGCTTGAAATTGAGAAATTCCTTGGTAAGCCAGTATATCTCGAATTATGGGTAAAGGTTTATAAAAACTGGAGAAAAAAAGAGGAGGCTTTGAAGTACCTTGGCTTTAAATAATAAATCCATGCTAAAGGGAGAGGAAAATTTTCTTTCTGGGTTATCATATTTAACTATAGGAATTTTTGGTCTGTTTATCCTTGTTTCTGACATAAAAAATGAATCTGATTACTTGAAATTTCATGCAGTTCAGTCAGTAAAATACTGGTTTTTTTCTATCATCTTCTGGTCAATTTTTTCCCTTCTATCATATTACCTATACTTAAATACAATTGGTGAAATTAAAAATCTATTTTTTTATATATGGAAAGTTTTTCATCTTGGTGTCGGTATTTTTATTATACTGTACTCTATACTTGTCTCTTATTTTGCATTTACAGGGAAAAGGTATAGAATTCCATTTTTATCAAAAATGAAAAAGTAGGGAGGTAAAAGAAGTGAAGAAAATAATAAATGGATTATCTATTTCGATAGTTTTTGCAGTGGTTTATGTAGTCTTAAAATTGAAACTGGATAACTATTTTTATCTTATAGGCTTAGATTCATTATTTCCTCTTGTTTTCCT
Source organism: Caldisericota bacterium (assembly GCA_003648245.1). The sequence goes on along the minus strand of QMOO01000029.1, from coordinate 3,434 downwards.
GTCATACGTGTTGGTTTTATCCCTTATAGGAATCTACCTCTCAAATCCTGTATCTGGCCTTTTGAGTGGTGTTGTTTCACTAATCACAAAGCACCTTTTTGAAATTTCGAGAATAGAGTTTAACGATTTCCCAAACCTGGTATTAACAAAGGAGATTCTTCCTCCTGTCACATTTGAAAATCTAAACATTATTCTAACCCCCTTCCTGTTTTCTCTTCTCATGAGCCTTTATATCTATACTAAAAATAGAGAAAGAACAAGTGTAAAGAACTATTTTACATCTTTTATTCTACTTCTTTCAATATTTATCGGTATCTTTCTTAACTATTACTATGGTCCCTATTCTCTGTATGTCCTTCCCCTCGCGTCTTTTATAATAGGTCTAATTTCTCTCAATGTAGTTCTCTCTTTCACATCAGGAATATTTCTTGGAGTCTCCTTCTCTCTATCCAGTTTTTATTTCTTTACATATAAAGGGGATTTAAATCTAATGTTTTCTGAACCTACAAAACTACTCTCTGGTTTGATTATTTATACAATTTTTTCTACTGTAGTTGCCTCTCTTTCAAGTTTCCTTTTCACCTTTTTTGTAGGAGCCTTGAAAGGTACCCCAAAATATGATAAACAGAAATATATAGAAAAAACTGAAACTCCTGCTTTGCCTCAAAAAGAGCAAAGCCAAGAGTCCATAGGAGGTGAAGATGAGAAAGTACGAGATGATGGTGATATTCAGACCTGAGCTGTCCGATGAGGATCTTGATGCGCAGGAAACTTTACTTAGAGAAAGCGTAGAAGCAAAAGGGGGGAAATGGGTTGAAACAGTAAAGTGGGGTAAAAGAAAATTTGCATATCCCATTATGAAATTAACAGAAGGTTTTTACTATATCTATTATTTCTATCTTCCAGGAAGTGAGATTTCGAACTTGAAGAGTGAACTCAAGTTAAATGATAAGTTACTTAGATTTATGATTGTTCGTAAGGAGGAGAAGAGGGGTGTACAATAGGATAATTGTGGTTGGAAGGTTGACTAAAGACCCTGAAGCAAGGTATACTCCTTCAGGGAAGCTTGTTTCCACATTCAGAATTGCTTCAGGAAGGATCTATACTGATAAAAATGGTGAAAGAAGAGAGGAAACTCTTTTTATAAATGTGGTTGTATGGAATGATAGAAGAAATATGGCTGAAAATGTGAATAAGTATCTATCAAAAGGCTCCCTTGTTCTCGTAGAGGGAAGATTGAGAATTAGAGATTACGAAACATCGGATGGTGTATCAAGAAGGGCGGTAGAAATAATTGCTGACAATGTTAAATTTTTAAGTACAAAGCCTAAAGTCGAGGAAGAGTCTCCCTCTGAGGAAAACGAAATCCTCGATGAAGATATTCCAATAGATTAGGAGGTGAATTATGGCAAAACCTGGATACAGAAGATTTCGTCCAAGAGTCAAAGTCTGCTACTTCTGTAAAGAAAAAATAGAAGAAATTGACTACAAAGATGTTGAAACTCTAAAGAAGTTTCTTACTCCAAGAGGCAAGATACTTCCCAGGAGAAACACGGGTGTATGTGCAAAACATCAAAGACAACTTGCCCGTGCAATTAAAAGGGCAAGAGAAATGGCACTTTTACCCTACGTAGTTTATTAAAATGAAAAAAATTAAAGTAATACTCTTAAAAGATATTGACGGATTAGGTAAATCGGGGGAACTCAAGGAGGTTCCCCTGGGGTATTATAAAAATTTCCTTGGTCCAAAACTTCTAGCAAAGAAAATATCTGAAGGAGAAGAAAAACATTATCTTATCACTCAAAAAATTAAAAAAAGTAAAGAGGAGAAAGAACAGGAAGAGGCTTTAAAGTTAAAAGAAATGATCGAAAGGGAAGAGATAACAATAAAGAAAAAAGCTGGAGAGAAGGGAAAACTCTATGGTGCTGTAACAAATGAGGAGATAGCAGAGCATTTAAAGAAAAAATTTAAAGTCAAATTCGACAAGAAAAAAATAGAGTCAGAAGAAACAATAAAGACTATTGGAGTTCATAACGTAAGAATAAAACTTTTTAGAGACATTTATGCAAATATAAGGGTAAGGGTAGTAGAAGAAGAATAAATGGAAGAAATCCTTGGGAGAGTACCACCTCATAACATTGAGGCTGAACAGGCCACTTTAGGTTCAATCCTTATTGACAATGATGCCATAGTGAAAGTGATTGATTTTCTAGAACCTGAGCATTTCTACAGAACTTCTCATCAAATAATATACAAGGCTATGAAAGAGCTTTATGAGAAATCTGAGCCCATAGATCTGCTTACAGTTTCTGAGCACTTGAAGAAAAAAGGTGAACTTGAGGAAGCGGGTGGCTTTTCATACCTTGCAACCCTTACAAACATAACTCCTACAGCTTTAAATGTGGAAAAATATGCAAAGATTGTTGAGGAAAAATCTATACTAAGAGAAATAATAAAGGCAGGGATTGAGATAATAGATCTCGCCTTTAATTCTCAGGAGAATGTGGGTGATACTCTAGATAAAGCACAGGAAGTTCTATTTAATGTGGCAAAAAAGAGATTGTCAGCTCCTTTCTATCCTTTAAAAGATTTATTAAAAGAATCCTTTGATAGAATTGAAAACCTTTATAAAAGAAAAGAAGGAATTACAGGGATTCCATCAGGGTTTCCTCAACTTGATAAGATCACCGGGGGTTTCCATAAAAATGACCTTATTGTTCTTGCAGCCAGACCTTCTGTTGGAAAGACTTCTTTTTCTTTGAATGTAGCTACCAATGTAGCCACTAAATATAATCTTCCTGTGGCAATATTCTCTTTAGAGATGAGCAAGGAGCAAATAGTTGAAAGAATTCTAGAATATGTTGCAGATGTAAATTTCCATAGATTAAGAACTGGAATTTTTTCAGACGAGGACTGGAAGAAACTTGGTAGAGCCTATGGTCCCCTCTACGATGCCCCCATATACATAGATGATTCCTCAGATATTTCTGTTTTAGAAATAAGAACCAAGGCAAGAAGACTTAAATCGAAAGAAAACCTCGGAATGATTGTGGTGGACTATCTACAGCTTATGCATTTGAGAAGAAAAGTGGAGAATAGAGTTCAGGAAATATCTGAGATAACCAGGAGTTTAAAAAAACTTGCACGGGAGGTAGGAGTTCCTGTACTTGTAATCTCACAGTTATCAAGAGCAATAGAGAAAAGGGAAGATAAAAGACCCATGCTTTCAGATTTAAGGGAAAGTGGAAGTATCGAGCAGGACGCAGATGTGGTTATGTTTCTAAGTGTTAAAGGTGAAGATAAAACGAAGGATACAAATATTGTGGATTTGATTGTGGCAAAGAACAGAAATGGCCCACTTGGTAAAATTAAACTTAAATTCCTTAAACAATTTGCCAAGTTTCTTGAAATGGAATACAGATTTGAAGAAGAG
>QMOO01000028.1 GCA_003648245.1 Caldisericota bacterium | reverse complement strand
GTAGAATGAATAATACTAATAGGTTTGTGACATATCTTATTCATAATCTCCTCTCCCCTTAAATGTAATTTCAGATAATGCTTCGGGGATATATAAAGTTCGCAGAGCGTAAGTGGAGCAAGTTTGAGCATAGCTAAAAATGAAGCCAGATATCTGGCTATTATTGGAAGACCAACATAACTTCATTTCTTAAGTCTCTCTATTAGTTCCTCGCTTTTATAAACTTTATCGTATTTTTCTTTTCTGATTTCCTTGCTTGAAAGATCTATCTTTATTCTTTTTAGGAATTCTTTAAAATCTGGATTTTCATCTGCTAGTTTATTCATGGTCTCCCAATCTAATTCCTTCTTGTGTTTCGCTGGCAGGATGATTTCTGAGGAATCCGGATCATCAATATTTAATCTAATAATTCCTATACCAAAAGCAGCAGATAGTCTTTTAAGCTCAGATAATAGTTCGTCATCTTGATATAGATTTGCAGTTACTAAGTAGCCCTCATTTGCCCATGAGGAATTAGATACAGCCTGGAAAAAAGATTCTCTAAGATTGTGAAAACCAAGCTCTTTCTTAATTTCAAAAGAATATAAAATTACGGATGGAGAACCAACCTCTTTTGCAAAATCTATAATTTCACTTTTCCATTCTTCAATCGGGAAATATACTCCTACTATATCTGGATGAAGCCATTGAGCATATCTTCTTTTATTTGATTTTTCATGATATATTGTCTTAGTATAAACATTCATATATGTGTAAGCAAAATATGTCAGGAAAGGGTGCAACTCCCTTTCAGTATATCCTAATTTCTTAGGAGGTTTTATTTTACCTTTTTCTCTTTCTTCTATCTCTTTTAATTTATCTTCTGAAACAAGAGTCTTTAGAAAAAATTTTCTGGGTTTAGAATCAATTTTTACAAAAAGTGAATCTGGGTTATTCTTTATATCCACATATATCTGTGCACCAATGGTCCTCCATGGTGTTTTCCCCTGAGTGTCGCATAATTGATCATATCCTTTTTTTATCGCTATATCCCAAATCTCCGCTACGGTAAGAGGTCTCCTTTCTTCTTCAAGAATTTTTTGTGCTAACTCTTTAAATGTAAGTTTTTTCATGTTTCATACACCCTTTTTTAGTAATTTCACTTAACTGAGGTATATCTGAATTGTTTTTATCCTTCCTAATACATTTAAGATACGCCTCCATTTTAATTTTACTGATTCTCTCTCCTCTCATTACATAGGTGAACTTTATTTATTTTATCATTTTTAAATTAAAAGAGAGAATTTAAATGTGTATAAAAGTGGTGCCGGAGGTGGGAATCGAACCCACACGGGCTATTCACCCGAGGGATTTTAAGTCCCTTGCGTCTGCCTATTCCGCCACTCCGGCCTGACTTTTATGGAGGCGGCAGCCGGATTCGAACCGGCGCATAACGGTTTTGCAGACCGTCGCCTTAGCCACTTGGCTATGCCGCCTTCCCTTAAATTTATACCAAGAAATATGGGCTTGTTCAACCCTATGTTGTTATCATTGTTTATTTTTTCTCGATCTGGTCTTTGAAGTAGGCATAGAGGGCATCGTAAAGGTAGAACTCCTTCTCCAGTGTTTCGTAATCATCCTTTGTTATCAATCTGTAACCTCTTCCAAAAACATCGAGGGCAATGGCAAGAGGTGAGGGATTTTCAACATCTGTATCTGCTTCCCTTACAATCTGCTGTATCTTTTTGAGTGCAGGGTCGTCAAGTTTGTACTTCTCCATGAAGGCATCAAAGGAGCATTTACCATCGTGATGGCCCAATTCAACACCCTTCATATCAAAGGGAATCCCATCTTTTATTGTTTTTGGATCGGTATCCCTTGGTACAAAGACAAACTCTGCATCAGGATCAATAAACCTCTTGATGAGCCATGGACATGCAACTCTATCCACATGAACCCTTTCTCTTGTTACCCACTTCATATTTGCCTCCTTTCAAACTCGAGATTTTAACAGGGTAATATTATTCCCATAAAATATTTTTGTCAATTAGGTGGTTTGCTTATTGCGTAACAAAGTTGGGAGTCTGGTGTATATATGGGCGAAGGAGGTGAAGCATGAGTAGAAAACTTTTGATAGGGCTAATAATCTTAGGACTGGTGATTTCTTTAGGAATAGGAGGTATTTACGCCTACAATGAAATGGGTAAGAATTCGTTGGATAAGGGTCTGAACCTAACAGATGAGCAGAAGGAAGAGATAAAGGGAATAATGGAGGATTTAAGAGATAAGGTAAAACCTGTTCTTGAAAAGATTAAGACAGCAAGAGATGAAGAAAGAGCTGTTCTTGACGCAGAAACTTTAGATGAATCTAAGCTTGAAAACCTCATCAACAAGAACATCGGTTACATAAATGAGATTATGGGCTTAAGAGAGGACGCCTTTGTTGAAATTGAAAAGGTGTTAACACCTGAGCAGAGGGAGAAGTATCTTTCATCTCTTGGTTTCCTTACAGGTAGATACATAAGAAAAAGAGAGAAAAACCCTGCAGAGGAGAGACTAAGGAACAGAATAAGAGATTGGTTGCTTCTTGCAAAGAAACTTAACCTGACAGAGGAGCAGAAAGAGACTCTTAACGAGCTTATAAGGGAAGAAAGGGTAAAGTTTGTAAAGTATGAGATAAGAAAGAAAACAGGATTTCTCATTAAGAAGCTTGAACTTACAGACGAACAGAAGGATAGCTTCATTGAAATGATAAAGACAGAAGCAGAGAATGAGAGAGGAATCTTAAAGGAGCTTAAGGAGAATGCAAAGAATGAAAAAGAAATTGTTTCAAAGGACCCCCTCGATGAGACTGCTCTAAGAAACTCCATTTCAACTGTAAGGGCAAAACTGAATGAAGTTCTATCTTTAAGAAAGGATATGTACCTTAACATCGTACATCTTCTCACTCCAGAGCAGAGAAAGAACCTTCCAACATCCATATTCTTCCTCTCTCCGGGTATGGTTAGGTAAGTAGTTAATATAGATTAAAGGGGCTCAAATTGAGCCCCTTTTTCTTTTTTATGATAAAATTTTATGCATGAAAAGATTTTTTGTTGATTCACATGTTCACCTTAGTATGAATGTTTTTGATGAAGATAGAGAGGATGTAATAAAAAGAGCAGGTGAGGTTAATATAAAGTATTTTCTAAACATTTCCTATGATAGAGAGTCCTCCTTATCTTCAAGTGACATATCAATGAACAACCCTTTTATTTTCTCCTCCATTGGTTTTCATCCTCACGATGCAAAAGAGTTCGTTGATGAAGACCTTTCTCTTTTTAAGAAACTTATAGAAAAAAACAAAAAGATTGTTGCCATAGGAGAGATTGGGCTTGACTATTTCAGGAATCTTTCACCAAAAGAAAAACAAAAAGAGGTTTTTGTTAGTCAAATTGAGTTTGCCATTTCCATGAACCTTCCCATAGTCATTCATGAAAGAGATGCATTCCCTGATGTTGTAAGTATTGTGAGAAGGTATAAGGGGAAGCTAAGGGGAGTTTTTCATTGTTTTAATCATGGACCAGATAGAATGACGGAAGTAATAAGGATGGGCTTTTATATTGGCATAGGCGGACCCCTAACATATCCAAAGAACGATAGGTTAAGGGAGGCAGTTAAATTTGCACCCCTAGAGAGAATTCTTATTGAAACAGATTCACCCTATCTCCCACCTCAGGGAAAGAGAGGAAAAAGAAATGAACCCTCCTTCATGATAATAACTGCTCACGAAATTAGCAGGTTAAAAAGGGTGTCCATGGAGAAGCTCATGGAGGTAACAACAAAAAATTTTGAGAATCTATTTAGTGTGAAACTTGTTTAATTTGCTATAATTCCATCTGGAGGTGAAAATGTTTGCAGTAGAGATCAAGAATCTGGTGAAGGATTATGGCAACATAAGGGCTCTAAAAGGGATTAGTTTTAATATAGAGGAAGGAGAAATCTTTGGTCTAATTGGCCCCAATGGTGCGGGGAAGACAACTACCTTGAGGATTATTGCAACACTTCTTTCACCAACTGAGGGAGAGGTAAAAGTTTTTGGATATGATGTTAGAAGAGAAGGAGACAGAGTAAGGGAAATTATAAGTTATCTTCCAGAAGAGGCCGGAGCATACAAGAACCTTACAGGACTTGATTATATAAGATTTATGGCTTCCCTCTATGCAAAAGACGAAAAAGACACTAAAGAGTTTGTTGAGAGGGCATTAGATATTGCAGACCTTGGTGGAAGGATAGGAAGTAAAATTTCCACATACAGCAAAGGTATGGTAAGAAAGCTTCTTCTTGCAAGGGCTCTTATGACTTTCCCAAAACTTGCAATCCTTGACGAGCCCACAAGCGGACTTGATGTAATAAATTCTATTGAGATAAGAAAACTTATAAGGGATTTTACAAAAAGGGGTGTAACAGTGCTTCTCTCCTCTCACAACATGCTTGAGGTGGAGTTCCTCTCAGATAGGATTGCCCTAATTGATAAAGGGGAGATTTTGGAGATAGGTAAACCAGAGGAACTTAAGGAAAAATACAATGCAAGAAATATAGAGGAAGTGTTTATGGGGGTGGTGAAATGAGAAAGTTCCTTGTACTTCTTAAGAAGGAGATTAAAAGCCTTTTAACCCCACAGATGCTTATTCCCCTTGTTATAATGGTTGTCCTTTTCTCAGTTATGGGAAAATTGATTGGAAAGGAAGCAGCAAAGGTAAAGGAGCCAAAAGAGGTTCTTGTAATAGATAATGATAATACCTCTTTATCTACTGAGGTGATTGAGCTGATGAAGGGGGTAAATTTAATCCCTCAAGTTCTAAACAATGTAGAGGTTCAAGAGGGACTTGATGAAGCTAAAGAAAAAGGTATAGATACATTAATTGTTATTCCTGAGGGATTCAAGGAAAATGTTGAAGAGTATAAAAAGACCCACATTGACATCTATACAGTAATGAGGGGTCTCAGTATGTCAACCTTCTCTAAATCTGCTTCTACAAAAGCCCTTATCTCCATTATAAGTGAGGATATATCAAAAAGGTACATAAAGGAGAAGTTCAAGGATGTGGACCCTGGGATTATACAGAGACCGATTGAGGCAAAAAATTTTGTAATTGTAAAAGATAGGATGGTGGAAGCACCCCCAGAGATGATATCAGCTGCAGTTACCTCTCAGAATGTTTTCATTCCCATAATACTTATGTTCGTAATAATGATGTCTGCCCAGATGATTGCCTCAGCGGTTGCCATGGAAAAAGAGAACAAAACCCTTGAGACACTTCTTACCCTTCCCATAAAGAGAACGCACATTGTTATATCAAAAATGCTTGGAGCAAGCCTTATTGCACTTCTCATGTCAGTTTTCTATATGTACGGAATGAAGAACTATATTGGTCAAATGTCGGGCATGGGAGGAAGTGCCTCAGTTTCATCAAATATTTTAAGAGAACTGGGTTTAACCTTTACTCCAGGAGCATACGCTCTGTTAGGAATCTCCCTCTTTTTTGCAATTCTTTCTGCCCTGTCCCTTGCCACAATTTTAGCTGTTTATGCTGAGGATGTTAAGAGTGCACAGACTCTCCTTACACCCTTGATGGTTCTTCTTCTTATACCTTATCTACTCTCTTTCTTTACAGACTTTTCATCCCTCTCTTTAATTGCAAAGGTCCTGCTCTTTTTAATTCCATTCTCGCACCCATTCCTTGCCTCAAGATTCCTTTTATTTGGAAACATAAATATGGTAATTTTCGGTATTATTTATATGGCACTTTTCTCTATTGTCTGCATAATTATTGCCGCAAAGATATTCTCTTCAGACAGAGTCCTTACTGCAAAACTAAGACTTAAGACAAAATCCCTCTTTAAAACAAGATTCAGGATTTAAGATTTGAACAAAACCCAGAGATTCTGGTCTATAATTAAAGTATGAATATAGTTGATGGAATAGTAATAATTATTCTTATATACGCCGCCTTTATTGGATGGAGAAGAGGGATACTAAAGACAGTTCTTTCCATAGCTGGTTTCTTTGTTGCAATTTATATAGCCTATAAATTTTCTCCTCAATTTACTGTCTATCTTGAGAAAAATTTTTCCATGGTCACAAGCATTAAAAACTACCTTTATACCCATTTGAACCTACCACCTGAAACAAAAATAGTTTCAGCAGATCCAAACAATCTAAAACTCTACATCTCCACCCTTCCCGTTCCTCAATTCTTTAAAAACTTCCTTAAGGAAAATATCCCACTCCTATCATCCTTTGGTCCAAACCAGACAGTCTACGATGCCTACCTCACTCTGCTCGGTATAACCATCGGAGAGGCTATTTCGTTTCTCATACTCTTCCTTGCCTCTCTGATTGTGGTCTCCATTCTTAAAGCTCTGCTTGTAGGAGGAATACACAAGGTTCCTGTTGTTGGAACATTGGACAGAACTTTAGGTTTAATATTCAGTGTGGCTCTATACCTTTCCATCCTCGTCTTTCTTGTATTTCTGTATTCCAATCTCTTTTTAAAGATACTCCTTCCCAATTCAAATGTTGTTAAAACCATAAATTCCTCCTACTTTGTAAAGTGGGCTCAGGAAAACATGGATATATTTAAATATCTTTTGTCTCTTGGTGTTTCAAAGGTTATGGAGTTTATAAAATGAAGAAAATTCTCATAGTTTTTATAATACTTTCATTCCTCTTTATTCCAGGGAGGGTATTTGCAGGTGAAAAAAAGGTGAAGGTTTTACTTTACAAAGATCCAGCCTATGTTGAAATTGATGGGAATGTAACCGTTTCTGTTTTTGGAGAAAACTTCCCCCTAAGTTCTCTCTTTATCTATCAGGAGAAGGAGGAGAAGGGAGATCTGAGATTGAGAGTTGGTGTTTTTGTGAATCTTAAAGATGCCTTAAATTATGCAGTTTCCATTAGGGGAAAGATAAACTCAAAGAAGGTTATCATACTGAAAAGGGAAGGGAAATTTAATGTGGACATCGGGAGCTTCAACTCTCTTGAAGAGCTTGAAACATTTAAATTATTATATAAAAGCATAATACCCTTCTCCATGAATAAAGAAGTTTCTGGTTTTTTTGTATCTTTAGATGATGGAAGACTTTCCTTTGAAGTAGAGAGGAAGGAGCTTGAAGGGGATTTCTCCTGTATACACGGAAATGAAGGCTTTGTAAAGATAAATGGAAGAAGATACAGAGGAGAGATTAATATTGTAAAACATACATTTTCTATCTATTTTATAAACAAAGTTTCCCTTGAGGATTATGTTAAAGGTGTTGTCCCGTCAGAGATGCCAGAGAGTTTCAACATTGAAGCACTTAAAGCTCAGGCAGTGGCGTCACGCACATATGTGCTTTACAAAATGAAGAGCGGGAGCCTCTATGATGTTACATCAACCCCCGATACTCAAGCTTATCTTGGTATGGACAAAGAAACAGAAAAGACAAATAGAGCTGTATCTGAAACTGAAGGTGAGGTTTTAATGTATGGGGGGAAGATTATTACAGCAGTTTATCATTCAACATCAGGTGGTTTTACAGAGAACAACGAGAATGTCTGGCACTCCTCTCCAGTTCCTTATCTTAGAGGAGTGGATAGTCCATACGAGGAAAGGTCTCCACATTTTAGCTGGACAAAGTATGTTACAAACTATAGAGTGCAGATGGTTATAAAAAAATACATAGAAAAGAATGATCTTCCCTACATTGGAGAGGTGCTGGGGTTTAAAGTTTTAAAGAAAGGGGTCTCACCAAGGGTAGTTCTTATAGAAATTATAGGGAGATTTGGAAGTATAACTTTAAGAGGTACCACCTTCTCCAATCTGTTTGGATTAAAAAGTACATGGTTTACATTCAAATTTAAAAGATATAAAGTTCCCTTTGTTCACTCTTTTCTCTCTATGGTTGAAAGGACCCCATTTTTTAGAGGGACAATGAACAAATTTGTTGGATTCTTTGCAGCATATGAGGAGAAAACCTATAGAACAGAGGGGGTCCCGCCAAGAAGATGGGATATAGTTGAATTTGATGGAAAAGGATGGGGGCATGGAGTGGGAATGAGCCAGTGGGGGGCAGAGGGCTTTGCTGAAAAGGGATGGAATTATAAGGAGATTTTGTCTCACTTTTATCAGGGAGCAGAATTGGTGAAACTAAATGAAAACTGAGCTTTTTGACTTTCATCTTCCAGAGGAACTTATTGCTCAGGAACCTGTAAAAGATAGAGATAAAGCAAAACTTCTTGTTTTAAAGAAAGCAGGAGAGATAGAACATAAAATTTTTTATGAGATAGTCCATTATATTAAAAAGGGAGATGTTCTTGTCTTGAACAACACAAAGGTTATAAGGGCAAAGATAACTGGAAAATTTATGGATACAGGCGGGAAATTTGATGGGCTGTTCTTAAAAGCAGGAGAGGGGTGGATGGAGGTTATTGTAAAAAAGGCAAAAAGGGCAAGAGCTGGAAGGAAAATAGTTTTTAAAGACGGAACAGTGGGGGTGGTAAAAGAAATCCTTCCTGAAGGCAAGAGGGTGGTAGAGCTTGAAGGAAATGTGGATGTAATGAATTTTATTGATAGAGTTGGAGATGTACCCCTTCCACCCTATATAAAATCTATGGGCATAAAGGAAGAGGATTATCAGACTGTTTATGCCAGAAAGAAGGGCTCCCTTGCCTCTCCCACAGCAGGACTCCACTTTACAGAAGAGCTCCTTGAGAAAATCAAGAGTATGGGGGTTGATATCCTTTACGTAACCCTTCATGTTGGATTGGGGACTTTTAGACCTATAAGAACTGAGAATATAGAGGATCACGAGATGGAAGAAGAGTGGATTGAGGTTTCACCCGAAGTGGTAGAAAAAATTATTAAGACCAAAGAGAGGGGAGGAAGAATTTTTGCTGTGGGGACTACAGTGGTAAGATCCCTTGAAACAGCGGGACTTTCAGGAAAATTTAAACCCTTTAGAGGTTACACAAATTTATTCATTAAACCCGGTTTTAAATTTAATGTTGTTGATTCTCTAATAACAAACTTTCACCTTCCAAAGACAACCCTTATTGTTCTTGTCTCTGCTTTTGCTGGAAGAGAAAAAATTATGAAAGCATACAGGGAGGCTGTTAAAAAGAAGTACCGGTTCTTTTCTTTTGGAGACGCAATGTTAATAATTTAAATGAAATTTTAACTTATGTAAAATATTTAGAATATTGTAAAATAAAATTGGTGAAAAGGATAAAAATTGTAACTGATAGTGTTTCTTGTATTCCAAAAGAGATTATAAAAAAACTTGATATTAAGGTGGTTCCTTTCTACTTTAAAATAGATAACAAGGAATATAAAGATGGTATTGACATAGATACGAGGGATGTGTATAAATTTGTGGAAGAGGGATATCCATTCAGAGCTTATCCTCCAAAAGTGGAGGATTTTTTAAATGTTTTCAATAGTTTAAAAGAGAAAGTAATTTTATGTATCACTCTTTCCTCAACATTTAGTGCCTGTATAAGAAATTGTAAAATTGCAAAAGAGATGGTCAAAGATAAAAAAATAGAAGTTATTGACTCTCTGAATGGGGCAGCAGGGGAAGGGTTATTAGCAATCTATGCATCCAGATTGTCAGAAAAAGGGAAAAAGTTAACTGAGATTGTCAGTTTGACAAAGAGATTAGCAACGAGAATAAAAACAGTGGTTATGCTTGACACAATAAAATATGTCTTTAGAACTGGAAGAATACCTAAAACTCTTTCAAACTTTGGATCCCTTTTTTCCTTAAAGCCAATTCTAATGTTGCACAACGGAAAAATTAAGCCTGTGAAACTCGTAAGAAATAAAGATAGAGGAATTCAAAAACTTTTAGAAATTTTACTTAGAGAGAAAGAGCCTCTTCATGTTGTAGTAATGCATGCAGATGACGAAATTGAAGGAAGAAAACTGGTTAAAAAAATAAAAGAAACCGTAGCAGTTAGAGAAATATTTTTAACTGAATTCACTCCGATAATGGGATTTGCTACAGGAAAAAAACTTATAGGGGTATCTTTTTATTCTGAGAGAGGTGAATTATGATATTAAAGATAGGGATAATCGTTTTAAGTTATTTAATAGGTTCACTCTCTTTTGGAATAATACTTAGTAAACTTCTTAAAAAGAAAGATGTAAGAGATAAGGATTTTCCCGGAGGGGCTGGAAGTATAAGACAATTCGGGTTTTCTTTTGGGGCTTTAGTTGGCCTTCTCGATATCCTTAAGGGGACGGTTGTAGTGTATATTGCTCTAAATTATGGAAAGAGCGACATTGTTCTATTGCTTTCTATACTTGCAGTCATTGCCGGTCATAGCTGGCCAGTATATTTTGGCTTTAAAGGTGGTCAAGGACTTGCAACGACAATAGGAGTTTTTATTACTCTTTTCCCACTTGAAGCATTGCTCTCATTTTTGATAGGTGGCGGATTTTCTCTTCTTTTCAAATTTTTAAAACTTGGTAGATATATTAAATTCGTGGGAGCAATTCCTTTTGGGGCAGTTTTTGGTTTAATTTCTCTATTCTTGATTATTTTTAAAAAATATGGTTTTTACCCATATTCCCTTATTATAATCTCTGTAGTTTTACTACTCATAATAAGGGGATTAGAGATTTCCATTTTCTCTAAAAGGAGAGTTATGTGAAAGGTGAGTTTCAGAAAAAAATAAAAAAGATTCTTTTTTCTACCCTTAATTGTTTAAGAAAGAATGAAAGCTATATAAACAATTTAAACGTTTTTCCTGTTCCAGATGGAGATACTGGTTCTAATATGTTTATGACACTTAACGAAGCAATTGAAAAGTGTAAAGACACAGCGGAAGGAGAATTCGTAAAGTGCATAATTAAAAAAATAGTTCTTTCTGCACATGGGAACTCTGGTATTTTGTTCTCACAATTTTTAAAAGGTTTCCTTGAAACTGT
>QMOO01000027.1 GCA_003648245.1 Caldisericota bacterium | reverse complement strand
TGCTGAGGAGATAAATAAGACAGATACAGAGGACATAATTGGAAGGATCCACTTTAACGAGTATGGACAGAACGATGTTCCGCTTGTTACTGCTTATGTAAGTCAGGATGGACAGTGGGTGCCCTGGGATGACTCCCTTTATGCAAAGGGAGAAAGAGAGCTCCCTGGTTTTGCCTACAGAGAAGGAAGAGAGTGGGTCAATCCATATCAGGGTCCATAAGATAAATGAATTATTTAAAAGGGCTGGATTTATCCAGCCCTTTTAATATCAAATCAATAACTTTTCAAAAGGAGAACAATTATGACTTCAGCATCTATTTTTTTACAGATTATATTTAATGGAATAATGCTTGGAATTCAGTATTCGCTTGTTGCTGTTGGTTTTTCTCTCTTCTTTGGTGTACTTGATGTCATAAACTTCGCCCATGGCGATATTTTTATGCTCGGAGCATTTGTCAGCCTGATTTTAATAAATGTAACAGGAATGCTCACTGCTTCTGGTGCTACTTATGTGTTTCTCCTTATACTTGTTATTATCTTGTCTATGATTATAGTAGGTGGTTTAGGTGTGTTCTTTGAAAGGATAGTGGTAAAACCTGTTTCTAAAGGTCCAACACTTATGAGCCTTGTAGCTACACTGGGTTTAGGTATAGCAATAAGAGAGGCTGTGAGACTTTTCTATCCAAGAGGAAGTGAAACAAAGAGATTTCCAGAACTACTTGTCAAGTTATTTCCCGGGAAGGAGGCTATAGAATTTAAGGGCATTATACTGAGGTATGATAATCTCCTGATTCTTGCTGTTGGTGTTATAGTGGTTATCTTGCTTGCACTTTACATAAATAAAACAAAGATGGGTCTTACAATAAGAGCTGTTGCTCAGGATGCAGAAGCAGCTTCCATGATGGGTGTTAACAAGAATTTAATTATAGATGTTACATTCTTTATTGGCTCAGCTCTTGCGGCCCTTGCGGGTTTCATGAATGGTTTATACTACAACTCAATAATATTTGATATGGGTGCTATGGCTGGAATTGTTGGTTTCTCTGCCGCTGTAATTGGAGGACTGGGTAATATATATGGAGCTATTGTTGGAGGATTTCTCTTTGCTATGGTGGAATCTTTATCCGCTGCACTTATCCCGAAAGGTTCTGAGTATATGACAGTTATAGCCTTTGCCGTCGTGATTCTCTTCCTCATCTTCAGACCATCTGGTATTTTAGGTGAAAGAGCTTACGAGAGGGTATAGCCATGAAGAAGGAAAATAAGTTTTTAGATTGCATAAAAATAATATTGGTTGAGGTTGTTGCCTTTTTCCTGTTTCTCTTCTTCTTGAAGGTAGAGTCCATATGGACAGTTATTGTAGCTATTCTTCTTGTGGCACTTATCTACTTCCTCTCAAAGATCTATAAGGAGAAATTCCAGGCTCTTCTTGAACCATTCTCAAAGTATCAAAATTTTGCCATAGGAGTTCTATTTATCCTGCTCGTTCTCTATCCCATTATAAGCCCGCTCATGATTGTTCATAGCACATACTGGACGCTGATTCTTATTCAAACTGGAATCTATATTATGATAGCACTGGGTCTAAATTTCCAGCTTGGTTCAACAGGTATGATGAACCTTGCAACGGCAGCATTTTATGGAATTGGTGCATATACAGCAGGACTTCTTGCTTTAAAACTTGGCTGGTCAGCTCTCATCACAATTCCTCTTGCAGGTCTTGCAGCAGCTTTTGCAGGACTTCTCCTTGTTATACCTATTTACAAAACAAAAGGTCACTACCTTGCCCTTGTTACACTTGCTTTTGGTTTTATGCTTGTTCTTGCAGCTGACAACATAGAAATAATTGGTGGACCTCAGGGACTAAAGAACATACCTCCTGTGAATATTTTTGGTTATAGTTTTCTTACCAACATAGGAGGTTTACACTTTTATACAAACTATTACTATCTTGTGCTTGCCCTTCTTGGTATAACCATTCTTGTCTTTGCAAGATTATTCAACTCTTGGGTAGGTTTAACATCTGCCTATATAAGAGATGACGAACTTGCGGCAAAAGGTTGTGGAATAAATACAAACTTCAGGAAACTTATAGTGTTTGTTGTTGGAAACTTCTTTATGGGAGTGGCAGGAGCTCTCTATGCTCACATGATTGGATTCATATCTCCTCCGAACTTCCAGTTTGCCCAGTCGCTACTTATCGTTGCTATAGTAATAATTGGAGGTATGGACAACATATTGGGTGTGATAATTGCATCTATACTCCTTGTTGTATTCCCGGAAAAGTTAAGAGTTGTAACAGAGTATAGAATATTCCTTTATGGAATCCTCCTTGTGGTTACACTAATACTCAGACCAAGAGGTATTCTTCCATTTGGTCCCAGAAAGTATGATTCTTCCATTTTGAAGTTTGCTCGAAAAGGAGGAAGCTAATGGCAGAGGAGAAAAAGACAATTTTCTACACTGAAGATATAGAGATGCGATTTGGTGGTCTCTATGCACTCAAAAACATAAACATAAAGATATATGAGAATGAGATACTGGGTATGATTGGACCAAACGGAAGTGGGAAAACTACCTTCTTTAATGTCATAACAGGTTTCTATAAACCCACCAAAGGAAGATTCTACTTTATGGGTGAGGATCTCACAGGAAAGGAACCATATGATATAACAAGGAAGGGAATTTCAAGAACATACCAGACAAGTAGATTGTGTCTTGATTTAACGATTCTTGATAACATACTTATTGGCACATACCCTGTTCAAAAATCTGGATATATTGATGCAATTTTCAACAGAAAGAAGCTGATAAAAGAGGTAAAAAAACATACAGAAAGAGCAGTCCACTTACTAAATATATTTAACCCAAACCTTGTGGAGAAACTTTTTGTTCCTGTTGGATCCCTACCCCACATAGATAGAAGAAGGGTTGAGATATGTAGAGCTATGATAGCAGAACCAAAACTTATTCTACTCGACGAGCCTTCAGCAGGTATGAATGCAGATGAAACTCAAGAGTTGATGGATGATATAGAAAAGGTCAGAAAGGAGATGGAGAACGTCACAATTATGATCATAGAGCATGATATGAAGGTTATTAGCAGTGTATCAGAGAGAGTTATTGCATTAAACTTTGGTCAGGTAATAGCAGAAGGAACATACGAAGAGGTTTCCCACGACAAGGAGGTCATAGAGGCCTATTTAGGTAAGGAGGTCGCCAATGGCTGAGATGCTCAGAATGGAACATGTAACTACAGTTTACGGGGTAAACAAAATGTTGATAGATGTCTCTATCAAAGTTGATAAAGGAAAGTGTGTCTCTCTCCTCGGCTCCAACGGTGCTGGAAAGTCAACTCTTATTAAGGCAATTCTTGGACTTGTTAAGGTGGTGGAAGGAAAGATTTACTTTGAAGGAAAGGATATAACACATTACAGTACTCACAGAGTTATTTCTCTTGGAATCTCCATTGCTCCAGAGGGTAAAAGGATATTCCCGAAGCTTACCGTTTTAGAAAATTTAAGGATGGGTGCGTATCTTGTAAAAGAAAAGGAGGAGATAGAAAGGCGTCTTGAAGAACTGGTCTTCCCTTACTTCCCGAGATTAAAGGAGAGATTAAACCAGGTTGCAGGTACACTTTCAGGTGGTGAACAATCCATGTTAAACATAGGCAGAGCACTTATGGGAAATCCAAAACTTATGATATTTGACGAACCTTCTTTTGGTCTTGCGCCAATCCTTATTCAGGAGACAGCAGAGATAATAAAGAAGATAAACAGAGAAAAGGGAATAACAGTTCTTCTCGTGGAACAGAATGCTAATATGGCTCTGGAGATAACGCATTATGGTTACTTCTTGCAGAAAGGTCAGATTATAGCAGAAGGGACACCTGAAGAGCTGAAGAAACAGGAGATAATAAGGAAGGCATACTTTTAATTAGGGTAGGGAATTCCCTACCCTAATGTTTCCATTATATAGTTTGATATTGAAAGAACTCCTTTCCACAAGACACTTTCATCTATGTCAAATTTTGGATTATGGTGTGGATATGGATTTTTTCCTTTACTTGAAAGAAAGAAGTATGTTCCCCTTACCTCTTTAAGATAGTAGGAAAAATCCTCTCCAACCATTGTTGGTTTCTTTAAGAACACAACATCACTTTCTGGAAGAACTTTAAGAGTTTTCTTATAAAAATCCTCTGTTATTTCCTCATCATTTACAACTACAGGATAGCCAAAATGGTATGTGAACTTTGATTCTCCTCTAAAACTTCTGGCTATATATGTTGATACCTCCTCCATTCTCCTGGCCACAAACTTTCTTGTTTCTTCATCAAGGGTTCTAACAGTTCCTTCTATTTCCACAATATCTGGAATAACATTGTAAGCTGTACCCCCTTTTATTTTGCCAATACTTATTACAAGGGGTTTAAAGACTTCATTTTCCCTTGAGACAATACTCTGAAACCCATTTATTATGTATGAAGATATGGTTATAGGATCTATGCCTTTGTGAGGTGTTGCACCATGAGCACCTTTACCCTCTACAGTAAGGGTGAACCTATCAAGGGAAGCCATAAAAGGACCCTTAAAAAGTCCAATCTGACCATTATCAATTTCCTCTATAAAATTTCCCACATGTATTCCTAAAATTACATCAACGCGAGGCTCTTTAAGAAATCCTTCCTCAACAAGATACTTTGCACCTCCTTCTTTCTCCTCTCCAGGCTGAAAGATAAACTTTACAACTCCATTTATCCTATCTCTATGATTTTTTAAAATCTTTGCAACAGTTAGAACTATAGCCATATGAGCATCGTGACCACAGGCATGCATATTTCCATTTGTTGAAGCGAAGAGAAGCCCAGTTTTTTCTCTTATTGGAAGAGCGTCCATATCTGATCTTACGGCAAGGACCTTCCCACTCCCATTTTCAAGTATCCCCATAATACCAGATGTGGTTTTACTCTCCACTATTTTTAATCCCAACCCTTCAAGTTTCCTTTTTATGTATTCTTTGGTTTCTGGAAGATGAAGGCCTGTTTCTGGTATCCTGTGAAGATTTCTCCTGTGTTTTATCAATTCCTCCTCTAAGCTTTTTACCTCTTCAAATAAATTCATTTCTCACCTTCCTTTGGATATGTATCTTCTGGCTTTGGGTGTTTATAATCCTTTTCTGTTTTAAATATCTCCAGTACAAAGAGTAAATCCTTCTCTGTTCCCATATGGGCAAACATCTTGCCTCTCCAATTACCACTCTGTTTTGTGACTATCCCCTTTTTGTTTAGAAACTCTAAAGTCTTATCGAAATCGTCAACCTCAAAACCAATGTGGTGCAAACCTGGTCCATGTTCCTTTAAGAACTCACTGTATATACTATTATCATCTATTGGTTGAGTAAGCTCAAGTTCCACATCTCCAAGGTGGCACATTGCAACTTTGTATTCAAATTCCCTTTTCTTTCCATCTCTTTTCATATCTTTTGTGGTCTCTTTGTTTATGTAGTAGATCTCCCATGGACCTATCCCATACTCATCATTGAATATCTTCAGGTATCTGTCCAGATTATCAACCACTATTGCCACCTGAATGATTTTTTTAAACCTTCTCTTCATGTCCCACTCCTTATAAAATGATTTCTCTGTTAATTATATAATATTAGGTTTTTTATATTTTTGTGGTATTATATTTTTGTTTTATCACGAAAAATCTGATATAATTTATTGTCAGTTGGATTATAAGGAGGATAGAAGATGAGAGAGATAAGACTCATTGAGAATAGTTTCTTAAGAGATGATATTCCTGATTTTAAACCTGGCGATACCTTAAGGGTTCATATAAAGATAAAGGAAGGAAACAAGGAAAGAATTCAGGTATTTGAAGGAATATGCATTGCAAGAAGAGGAAGCGGAACCAGAGAAACCTTTACGGTGAGAAAGTACTCCTTTGGAGTTGGTGTTGAAAAAGTTTTCCCGCTGAATGCTCCAACTATTGAGAAGATTGAAGTTGTAAGATTTGGAGATGTAAAGAGAGCCAAACTCTACTATCTAAGAGGTTTGAGAGGAAAGAAGGCAAGAGTTAAGGAGAAAGTTAAAGTAAAGAAACAAAAGAAGAAAGTTGTTGAAGAAAAGGTGGAGAAACCTTCCGAGACAGAAGAAAACTTAGAAAATAAAGAAACCAAGGAGATTTCACAAAAAGAAGAGGCAGAAGCTAAGGAATAGTATGCATGAGTAAAACCTTCAAAGAGGTTGTAAGCTGGATTCTAACCTTTGCTATTGCTTTTGGGCTTGCATATCTTATAAGGAGATATGTTTATGAACCATACAAAGTCCAGATGTCTTCTATGAATCCAACCATATATGAAAACGACATAATTATAGTTAATAAATTTATCTTTAGATTCAAAGATCCAGCAAGGGGAGAGGTTGTAATATTCAAACCTCCCCATGGATCAAAAGATTATATAAAAAGAGTTATTGGTCTTCCGGGGGAAACGGTGGAAATTAAAGGAGGCTTTGTATTTATAGATGGGAAGAAACTGATTGAACCATACATAAAAAATTCCACCCCGGGAATATTTGGACCAATTGAGATACCTCAGGGAGAGGTATTCTTAATGGGTGATAATAGGGGTAATTCTCTTGATTCACGGGAATTTGGTCCCATTGAGATCAAAAAACTTGAAGGGAGGGCGGAGCTTATATTCTGGCCCCCGAAGCACTTTAAACTCCTTAGGGGATATCCAACCTTTGAAACTACCAGTAGGAGTTGATGAAGCAGGGAGAGGTTCTCTGGCAGGTCCAGTAGTTGCTGCTTCATTTCCTCTTCTTTACCTACCGCAAATCTTTATTACTGATTCTAAAAAGATAAAAGGAGATGAAAGGGAAGAGATATTCAATTATCTTCTTAAAGAAAGATTCCCTTTTGGTGTAGGCGTTGTATCCAACGAATTCATAGACAGGGAGGGGATACTTTCAGCCACTTTTGAAGCAATGAGACTATCCACACTTCCGTTTCTATATAAGAAAGAATTGGATGTTAAAACCCACAAAATGATTTCCCTGGACGAACTTTTACAGGAGGCTGTAAAAAGTTATGAAAATTACTCGGCTTTTTTTCCAGAGAGAATGTTTATATCCAATATACTTATAGTTGTGGATGGCAATTCAATATTTACAGAGAGCATTCCTCTTGTTTCTATGATAAAAGGAGACGAGAAGGTTTCACTTATATCTTTTGCTTCAGTTGTTGCCAAGGTTGTAAGGGATAGAATCATGAGAAAGCTATCAGAGGAATTTAAAGAGTATGGATGGGATAGAAACAAAGGCTATGGAACAAGAAAGCATTTCAAGGCTATTGAAAAATACGGATTATCAATGTATCATAGAAGAAGTTTTTTAGATAAGAGGTGAGGGATGAGATTAGGTCTTATACCTTTAAGTTCTGATGAAACAAGAAGACACATTGAGGTTTCCTTTATCAAAGAGGTAAAGGATTTTGTTGAGAAAAAGGGTATCAAAGTGGAAGAGCTTAAAGAGGGAGAGGATTATGATTTTGTTATCTTTCTTGTGGTTACAGGGGGAAGCGAGAGAAAGTTTCTTAATATTTACAAGAAGTTTTCTCCTCCGTATCTATTCATAACCAATAAGTTTAATAACTCTCTTCCAGCAGCACTTGAGATAAATGCATACCTTGAAGGAAATGGAAGGATATTCTTATGGGATAAGAAAAGTGAAAAAAAGGATCTTGTAAGATCACTTAAAACCCTTAAACTTACAGAGGAGATTAAAGGAAAAAAGATGGGAGTTATTGGAAAACCAAGTTTCTGGCTCATAGCGTCAACCCCCAGTGAGAAAGTGGTTGAGGAAAGATTTGGCATAGAGCTTGACTTTTACCCCATGAATAAATTTGTAGAGAGAGTTAAAGGGAGTGATGATTCTCATATAGATGAGATACTCATTGATTTGAAGAAGAAAGCTACTAAAATAACCGAGATTGATGATAGGGAGCTAAGAAAGGCACTTAAAGTGTATAAAGTTACAAAGGAGATTGCCATTGAGAGAGGGTGGGATCTACTCTCTATGGAATGTTTTAGTATCATAAAACCCCTTGACACCACCGGCTGTATTGCACTATCCCTTCTCACAAGTGAGGGAATAACTGCTGGCTGTGAAGGAGATATCCCTTCAACCTTGACCATGTATATAATAGAGAAGCTTACAGAAAGACCGGCCTTTATGGGAAACATTGCCTGGGTTGATAGAGAGGGGGAAGAAACCGCCGATCTATACTTTGCTCACTGTACTGTTCCTCTAAAGATGGTTAAAAGTTTTTCCTTGATGACTCACTTTGAAACAGGAAAAGGAGTTGGTATAAAGGGATTTTTTGACAGAAGCATAGGAACTCTAACGAGGATTGGAGGAGATAGTCTTAACAGGATATTCTTTGCAAGGGCAAAGATAGAAAAAAACCTTAGGAGTGAAATGATGTGTAGAACCCAGATAGTGTTGAAAGTTAAAGCAAAGTCAGATTACTTCTTGAGAAGACCTATAGGAAACCATCATGTTTTTTCAATAGGAGATTATACAGAAGAACTTGAACTTTTTTCTGAAATAATGAAAATAAAGAGGGTTGATTAGTATCTTCTCCAGACTCCTATAACTTTTCCTATAATCTTTACTCTTTTATCTATTTTAATTGGTTTATATTCTGGATTGTCAGGAAACAAAAATGGTTTACCCTTCTTTATCTTGAACCTTTTTACTGTAACTTCTTCACCATCTATAAGAGCGACACATATGTCGTTTTCTTTAACTTCAATATCAGGGTCAACAACGACTATGTCATTATCCAGTATCCCTGTATCTTTCATGCTATCTCCCCTAACTTTAAGTAGAAATGCATTTGGGTGAAGGTCTCTATCTATGGGAAGGTTGACATAATCTTCAATACCTTGAACGGCAAGATTTGGTTTTCCTGCCTTTACCTTCCCTACAAGAGGGAAAGAGGAGGGTAATAAATCTTTAACTATTATTGATCTTGCTCCTCTTTTCCTTTGTATATAACCCTTTTCCTCAAGTTTCCTCAAATAGAAAAAGACTGTAGCTGTGGAGGAAAGTCCAACTTTTTCTCCAATTTCCCTTACAGTAGGAGTCACTCCTTTTCTTTTAGATTCAACTATAAATTCAAGTATAGCTTTTTCTCTATCTGTTAAGGGCTTGTTTCCCACCTTTAAAAATTCTCCTTCCCTTTTCTATAGCATCCTTTACCCTTTCAGGAAGTGGATAATCTTTTACCTCTTCTAATTTGATCCACTTTAAGTCAAGAGCATCAGACCCAACCCTTATTTCTCCAGATAGATACTCTGCCACAACATCTATTATTACATAGTGAAATTTAACTCTTTCGTTCTCTTTTTCTATGAGTTCATAAACACTTGCAATACCAATGGGTTCTATCTCTATCCCTGCTTCCTCAAAAACCTCTCTTTTTGCACATTCAAATATCTTTTCTCCAAGTTTCAGGGTACCACCTGGAAGATTCCACCCTCCTCTTCCTGGATCATTTCCCCTCTTTTCAATAAGTACAGAGTCTTTATTAAGCACAATAACCCCAACACCAACCGCTGGCGAAGAGGGGAAGGTTTTCATGTGCCAATCTCCCAGCTTGAGAGATACTTCCTCTGCTCATCTGTCAACTCATCTATTTCAAAGCCCATTGTTTTTAATTTAACTCTTGCAATTTCATTGTCTATATCCTCTGGAACATTATAAACCTTCTTTTCGAGTTTCCCTCTATTTTCAACAAGAAATTTTACCGACATAAATTGATTTGAGAAGCTCATATCCATGACACTTGATGGATGACCTTCTGCTGCAGAAAGATTTAGAAGTCTTCCCTCTGCAACAAGGTAGATTCTCTTTCCATTCTTCAGTGTGTATTCAGTTAAATTCTTTCTAATTTCTTTTTTTCCTTTGCTTATCCTTTCTAAGCCTTCAACATCTATTTCAACATTGAAGTGTCCCGAATTTCCAAGGATTACTCCGTCTTTCATTTTCTCAAAATGCTCCAATCTTATTACATGGTAGTCACCTGTGGCAGTTACAAAGATGTCTCCAATTAGAGATGCCTTTTCCATTTTCATAATCTCAAAACCCTCCATTGCAGCCTCAAGTGCCTTTACAGGATCTACCTCTGTTACAATGACTCTTGCACCCATTCCCCTTGCTCTTTCTGCAATTCCTCTTCCACAAAAACCAAATCCTGCCACAACAAAAACCTTTCCTGCTAAGAGTATGTTTGTTGCCCTGAGGATTCCGTCAATAGTTGACTGTCCTGTTCCAAACCTGTTATCAAAGAAGTGCTTTGTTTTCGCGTCATTAACTGCAATTATCGGGTATGAGAGTACCTTTTCCTTCTCAAGACTTCTCAGTCTTATCACTCCTGTAGTTGTTTCCTCTGTACCACCAATTATATCTTTAAGGTAGTCTCTCATCTTTGAGTGAAGCATAGATACAAGGTCAGCTCCATCATCCATGGTAATATTTATTCCTTTTT
Organism: Caldisericota bacterium; assembly: GCA_003648245.1. Next base: position 419 of record QMOO01000027.1, on the reverse strand, counting down.
CAATCACCCTTTTTATATTTTTGTAATATGTTTCCTTGTCCTCTCCTCTTACAGCAAAAACCGGAGTTTCAAAATCTTTAACGAGACTTGCCGCAACATCATCCTGTGTTGAGAGAGGGTTTGATGCAGTAAGATAAACTTCTGCACCTGCCTCTTTAAGAGCAATCATTAAATTTGCAGTTTCGCTTGTTACATGAAGACATGCCCCAATTTTTATTCCTTTAAAGGGTTTTTTTGAGGTAAACTTCTTTCTTATTTCGTTTAAAACCTTCATTTCATTTTTTGCCCATTCAATTTTCAGTTTCCCCTCTCCACTGAGATTGAGATCTTTCACAAAATAATCCATTCTTTACTCCTTTCTAAAGATTCTTACTAAAAGATGAAATAACTATTGAAGACATCAAGAATCTGTATATATC
>QMOO01000026.1 GCA_003648245.1 Caldisericota bacterium | reverse complement strand
CTCTTTCAACACCAGACTCTTTGACTAACTTTGATATTTCATCTGTGATGTCTATTGCCTCTACTCTTTTATGTGTTTTCAAAGAGATACTCTTTAACATTCTTCTCCTCCTCTTTAAGAATGTTAACAGCTATCATTGCAATATCCTCTCTCCAGTGTTTTCCAGAAAACTTTTCAATCTCTTCTATTATTTCTTCTCTCTTTTTTCTCTCTGAATATGGTCTCCCGGCTATCATAGATTCTATAGTATCAGAGATTGCAATTATTTGGGATTCAATTGGAATTTCATTACCTTTTATTCCAAAGGGGTATCCAGAACCATCTATTTTCTCGTGATGAAACCTTGTCCATTTAGCAATTTCTTCAAAAGATTCAACTTTTGACAGGATTCTATAACTCCATTCAGGATGTTTTTTAATCTCTTCATAGTCTACTGGAGAAAGCTGGGAGGCTTTGTTAAGAATTCTGTCGCTTATGGCTATCTTTCCAATATCGTGAAACAAAGCGGCAATTCTTATCTTTTCTATCTTGTCCTTACTAAACCCCATCCTTTCTGCTATTTTTGTTGCGTAAAAGGCAACTCCATTACTATGACCCTTTGTAAAGGGATCCTTTGCTTCAAGGGATTCTATGAGAATTTTTATTATGTCGTCACTCAGTCTTTTGAGTTTCTTTTCAGACAGAAATTCTTTTATATTCGAATGTATTACATGCGTTAGGAAACTTAGAGGGGATATAATACCTTCCCCTTCTTCGAGATTCTCATTTTTTTCAAAATATAGATTTATCTTCGTAAATCTCCCTGTTTCTTCTTCGATATGAGACAAGGATAAGATATTGTCACTTTCTGATGCGAAATCTTCGTCTCCAAAGGAACCTGTGAAATCATCTTCTCCAGATTTAAATTGTATTTTAACAAGCTTTATTCCATCTGTTATGTTTGAAAAATGTTTGGCTGTAACATTCAAAAGAGTCTCTATCCCAATGTCAAGAGAAAAAAGTTCCAATATTTTTTCTCCAGCATCTCTAATTCTTTCTATGGAATTCCAGACCTCCATTTCCTTTCCTGCCAAAATGAGATGTTTTATAAAGGAAATACAATTATTTATTGTTAATCTTTGGTTAGGCGTAATCTTGGTTTTTTTTGAAATCACAAGTTTTCCAATGGGTTTATTTTTATTTCTTATATGAAATTCCTCTAAGTCCAGCTCATCGTTTTTTAAACCTATTTTATATATCTTACCCCGTATATCCAGAGAGATATAATCAAGTTTCAGGTTGTTCTTTAATACGTATAAAAGTCTATTTAAATAGAAATCAAGTTCAGGATTCATTTAGCACTTCCTCAAAGGGGGTAACCAGGATTTTTACCTGTTCCTTTTTGTTTGTCTCGAGTTCTACAAAGCCTTCTTCCTCAATATCCTTAAGAAGTATCTTTTTGGTGATAAGGGGTTCAACCACTATCTTTTCCGATTCTATTAAATCTATCGCTCTTTCAAAATCGAGAGGAGTATATTCGTAGGATGTATCAATGTCAAGCTCTCTGGAGAGTATATCAAGAAAGTTAAGACTCACCGGGAGTGTGTGTATTCCAACCACTACCAGCTTTCCACCTCTATCTACATGAGAGAGAGAAAAAGAGAGTGGATCTTTTCCCATGCCGATCTCTGGTCCAGAGTCTACCACATCAAACACTGTGTCAAATTTTTCGTCCTCATTTTCCTCATCAAATAGTTTAAATCCAAACTTTTCTATGATGTCTCTGCCTCCTCTTTCAAGCATAGAAATGTGTACATCTCCCCCCATGTCTTTTAAGATCTGGGAGAGAATCAAACTAGTGGAGTTGTTTCCCACTACTAGGAATTTTTCTCCAATGCCCTTTAGGGAGGCATGAACACTCACAGCAACCTCTTGAGCAAATGGCAGGATATGTGGTTTTATATCAGGGTCTGCACGGTATAGATTTCTTTCCTTCAGTATTATCTCTTCTCTGAATCCTCCATCTTCAGTAAATCCGAGATACCCACCGTTATAACAGATATTTTCTCTACCTCTATTGCAATTTTTGCACTCTCCACAATAAATTAGAGGGGACATATAAACTTTATCCCCCTCTTCCACTTTCTCTACTTTTTCTCCCTTCTCAATCACCACACCCCCACATTCATGTCCTGGTATGATAGGCTTATCCTTCTTATAAAGGGTTGGACCACTTATAAACTCTAAAACATCAGAATCACATATTCCGCACCAGAGAATTTTTACTCTTACCTCATCCTCCGTTAAGTCTCTCTTTTCTTCTTCCTCTATTCGTATGTCTCTGCTACCGTAGAATCTTACAACTTTCATATCTTTCTCTCTCTTAACCATTTTACAATATTTTTGAAATGTCTAATGCCCTGAACCATGAGAAGAAATATTAAGAATAAATATGTATATAGGTTTTCTCTAAATATCATAAGCACAACAAATGCTAAAAAGTAAGAAACGACACCTGCTCCTACGAGAGGAGTGAGACCTTTCAGTATCCCCCTTTTTCTTATTTTTCCAAAGAAAAATAGAGTGAGGAATATAACTGCAACAATTATACTCTGCAAAGGAAGAATAGCGAAAGCTGCTCCAAGGCTTGTGGACAGCCCACCTCCTCCTTTTAATCCAAGAAACATTGACCAGTTATGACCAGCTACTGAGAATATGCCGGAGAGTATTATTATAATAGGGAGAAAACCAAAAAAAGAAGCAAGAAAGGGAGGGAGAAAACCTTTTGAAAAATCCAGAATAAATGTTGTTATTCCCCAGAATGGTGAAACTTCACGAAACACATTTGCTGCTCCTGGATTCATGCTCCCAACTTCCCTTATATCTATGCCTTTTACAAACCTTGCTATGATGTATGCAAAGGGGATAGAACCTAAAATATATGAAAAAATAATTAGAATAAAGTAGTTCATAAGCATATTATATTATATTATTCTCTTGACAAAAATACAATCGTTTGTATAATTTAATTTGAAATTAGCACTCACAACCTTTAAGTGCTAAAAAAGGAGGTGAAAGTATGAATCTCAAACCAATTGGTGACAAGATTGTTGTTGAGCCTGAGAAGGAAGAAGAAGTTACAAAATCTGGCATTGTTTTGCCTGATACTGCCAAGGAAAAACCCCAAAAAGGAAAAGTTGTAGCAGTAGGACCAGGTAAGATTCTTGATAATGGTGAAAGAAGCCCCATGGAAGTTAAAGAGGGGGATACAGTTATCTATTCAAAATATGCTGGAACTGAGGTAAAGATTGATGATAAAGAGTATTTAATTCTCTCTCAGAGGGATATTTTAGCCATTCTGGAGTAATTTTAAGGAGGTGAAGAAATGGCAGCAAAAAATATTATTTATAATGAAGACGCAAGAAAGAAACTCCTTGACGGTGTGGATAAAGTTGCAGATACAGTCAAGGTGACACTTGGGCCTACAGCAAGACATGTTGTTCTTGAGAGAAAATTTGGTTCTCCTATAGTTTCAGATGATGGAGTTTCCATTGCTAAAGAAATTGAGCTTAAGGATCCATTTGAAAATCTTGGTGCGCAGCTCTTGAAGGAAGTTGCCTCAAAGACCAACGATGTTGCTGGAGATGGAACCACTACTGCAACAGTGCTTGCTCAGTCCATGGTTCATCAGGGACTTAAACTTGTATCTGCTGGTGCAAATCCTGTAATGCTTAAGAAGGGAATGGATGAGGCAGTAACTAAAGTTGTAGAGTATATAAAGAAAACAGCAAAGAAGGTTGATGATAAGAAAACCATTGCAGAAGTAGCAACAGTTTCTTCAAAGGATGAAAAGATTGGAGAAGCAATAGCCAATGCAATGGATAAGGTTGGTAAAGACGGAGTTATCACAGTTGAAGAGTGGCAGGGACTTGATATAAAGGTGGAAGTTGTTGAGGGAATGCAGTTTGATAGAGGCTACATCTCTCCATACTTTATAACAGATGCTGAGAAGATGGAAGTGGAACTTAAAGAGCCATACATAGTTATTACTGACAAGAAAATTTCATCTGTTCAGGAATTCCTTCCATTGCTTGAAAAGATTGTTCAGACAGGAAAACCATTCCTCGTAATTGCAGAGGATGTTGAAGGTGAAGCACTTGCAACCCTTGTGGTAAACAAAGTAAGGGGAACATTCCAGTGTTGTGCAGTTAAGGCACCAGGTTTTGGTGACAGAAGAAAAGAGATGCTCAGAGACATTGCTATATTGACCGGTGGTCAGGTCATTTCTCAGGATCTTGGTATAAAATTTGAAAATGTTACCCTTGATATGCTTGGAAGAGCAGACAAGGTTAAAGTTGATAAAGAGAACACAACCATTGTTGGTGGGAAAGGAGATAAGAAGGATATTGAGGCAAGAATTGCTCAGATAAAGAAGCAAATTGAAGAGACAAAATCTGATTATGATAGAGAGAAACTTCAGGAGAGACTTGCAAAACTCTCCGGTGGTGTTGCCATAATAAAGGTTGGAGCAGCAACAGAAACAGAGATGAAAGAGAGAAAGCACAGAGTTGAAGATGCTGTTTCTGCTACAAAAGCAGCAGTGGAGGAAGGAGTTGTCCCTGGCGGAGGAGTAGTCTATGTAAATGCTCAAAAGGCTCTTGATTCTATAAAGAATGATGACACTGACTATATGGCAGGAGTAAATATAGTAAAGAAGGCCCTTGAGGAACCAATGAAGCTCATTGCAGATAACGCAGGAGAAAAGGGTGTAATGATAGTTGAAAAAGTCAAAGAGACAGAAGATGGAGTAGGTTTTAATGCCATAACTCACAAAATAGAGAATCTTATAAAAGCAGGAATTATTGATCCTGCAAAGGTTACAAGGTCTGCTCTCCAGAATGCAGAGTCCATTGCATCTTTACTTCTAACCACTGAGGCAGCTGTTGCTGAGATTCCAGAGAAGGAGAAACCTCAGACTCCACCTATGCCACCAGAATACTAATTTAAGCCTGATTTTAAGGACATTTAAAGCCCCTGAGAGATCAGGGGCTTTTTTATTTTTATAAAAAGCATATAATAGTTACATGGAGAATATTTACCTTATCCTTGGTATTTTTATAATAGGGGGTTATTTTTCCGGAATTTTAGCTGAAAAATTAGGTCTCCCTAAAATAACAGGTTATATTCTGTTAGGTGTTCTCTTCAGTCCTTCACTTTTTGGTTTTACGCTTCCTGAAAGGATTAAAGGAATGGGAATAGTTACAGAAATAGCACTCTCTGTTATAGGTTTTATAGCAGGGGGAGATCTCCGCATAGAGACTGTAAAGAGATTAGGGAAATCTGTTTTCTGGATAACCATAGCTCAAGCTCTTGGAGCATGGCTTCTCGTAGGTAGTCTTGTATATTTTTTATTTCCATTAATAGTCCCGGTAGGTAAAAAAGAATTATTTATAATGGCTCTCACTCTGGGTGCAGTGTCTCTTCCAACTGCACCTGCTGCAATAGTTGCAATAATCCATGAATTTAGAGCAAAAGGCCCCTTAACTTCTACTCTTCTCTCTGTGGTTATACTTGATGATGCTGTAGCCATCATAGCGACATCTATTTCTATCGCTATTGCGAAAAGCATGGTGAGCTCAGAAGCTGTATCTCTCTGGACTGAGGTGAGTGGAAGTCTTGTTGATATAGGAGCTGCCGTTTTAATAGGTGTTTTTGTTGGATTCTTAAGTGAGAAAATTATTAAATACTTTAGAACAGATGCCACTCTTCTTCTTTTTGTTATTGGATCCATATTTTTCTGTACAGGTTTGTCCAATGTTCTTGGAACATCATATCTCCTTTCCAACATGATATTCGGTTTCTTTGTGGCAAACACATTTAAGCTCTCGGATAAATATTTTAAGACAATTGAGGAGATTGAAGAGTTATTATTTGTACTTTTCTTCACACTGGCAGGAGCACATTTCGAAGTGCAGACTCTGGAATCTGCAGGCATACTCTCATTAATAATAGTTGTTTCAAGGTTCTCTGGAAAATATATAGGTTCTTATCTTGGAGCTTTATTTTCTGGTGCAAGTTCTACAATAAGAAGGTATATTGGACTTGGATTACTTCCAAAGGCAGGTGTAACCATTGGTTTAATACTTCTTGTCCTTGAGCTTCCAGAGATTAAAGATGTTGGAATAATAATGATAAATGGTGTTCTTGCTTCAGTTATAATAAATGAGTTAATCGCTCCTCCCCTTGTTAAAACCGCCTTAATAAGAGCAAAAGAGACCAACGTTTAAAATTTGTTATATAATTTCACTGAAAGGAGGTAATATGTATCTACTTGTTGTAGTTTTAAACCATGAAAGCCATGTTAAAGAGATTCTTGAAAGATTTATAGAGGTAGATGTGAGAGGCGCAACTGTAATTGAAACTCAGGGTATGGGTAGACTCTTAAGTCAGGAGATTCCAATTTTCACAACTTTTAGAAAAGTCCTTTCAGGAGCTCAGCAAAGAGTAAATAACTTTACAATCTTTTCAGTTATAAGAACAGAAAAAACCCTTAGAGACGCCATTGATGTAGTTTTTGATGTTGTTGGAGATATTGATAGACCTGGGACAGGTATAATGTTTGTCTTACCTGTACTTCATATGTATGGTCTCGCCAATCCCATAACCAAGAACCAGATGGGAGAAAAGTAGTATGGATGTAGTGCTTGACTCAGGTATCATAATCCTTGCAGGAGTTCTTGCTGCATGGCTTCTTGGTAAATTCAAACTTCCAAAGGTTTTAAGCTATATAGTTGTTGGTGCTTTTCTCGGTAGGAGTATGGCAAATATTGTTTCCCCTTCCATAGTGAGATGGGAGGAGATAATTAGTGTTGTTGCTTTGGGATTTATAGCTTTTCTGATTGGTGATACTTTCAGATGGAAGAACATAGTTGAAATAGGAAGCAAAGGAATACTTGTATCCCTTCTCGAATCAACATTGACGGCGGTAATAGTTGGTGGAGGCTTCCTGATACTTACCACCACAGGGATCTTATATGTGAAACACCCGGTTCCAATTTCCCTTCTTCTTGGTGCATGTGCAGCAGCAACAGCACCTGCAGCTACATTTATGGTGGTAAGAGAGTACAGAGCAAGAGGAACTTTAACAAACTATCTTCTCATGGCTGTTACCTTTGATGATGCTGTTGGAATTATTCTCTTTGATGTAGCGGTTGTTATCGTAAGGGTTCTTCTTAAGGGTGGAGGGTTAAGCATTGGGGAGGCTATCCTTGCTCCTGTTAAAGAGATTACTCTTTCCCTTGTAATAGGTGCAGTTATGGGATTTCTACTTACATATATAGAAAGATTTATGAGAACCAAAGAGAATTCTCTTATTCTTGCAATTTCCTTTATACTTATAACTGGTGGACTTTCAAGACAATTCCATTTCTCTCCCCTCCTATCAAACATGGCTCTCGGTGCTGTCTTTGCAAACTTTAGTATAAATGCAGGAAGGGTATTTAGTGGAGCAGAGGATTGGGTTTCTCCAATTCTCCTTTTCTTCTTTGTACTTTCTGGTTCAGATTTGGACGTGGCGCTGCTCCCGAAGTTGGGTCTCATGGGAATTGGTTATGTCGTTCTTAGAGGTCTTGGTAAAATATTTGGCTCAAGAATAGGAGCATTTTTTGCAGGTGCACCAAAGAAGGTCCAGAAATATCTTGGTTTTGCAATGCTCCCTCAGGCAGGAGTTGCTATTGGTTTTGCTGTGTTTATAAAAAATCTCTTTCCAGAGCTTTCCTATATAACAACAATTGTACTTTCGACTGTAGTCTTGTTCGAAATAATTGGTCCTCTTGGTGCAAAGTATGCTATATTTGGTGCAGGAGAAGCTAAAAAACATCCACAACTTGCAAAGGAGCATCCATAATGGATATACTATTCCTCTTTATTAATCCGAAAAAATTCTTTGAGGAGAGAAAAGAAAAAAATTATCTTTGGTTTATAATTCCTATTTATGTTGTTCTTTTTATTTTACTCTATTTCTCTGGAAGAAATCTCTTTGGATCCTCTCGAGAGGTAAGCATTGGCATTGTCATACAGATACTATTTAATCTTGTATTTTTTGTGTTTCTTTCCCTTTTTATTAAGGTCTTTGCGAAAATCTTTGGTGTTGAAAGGAAGTTGTTTGAATCCATAGAGGATGGATTATTAATCTCTCTTCCCTCATTTACTCTCTTTGTTATCCTGTTTTATTTTCTCCAGTATAAATTTCTCTCCCTCTCTTATCCTTTAATCTACTTCTTTACATTTCAAAAATATGCAACCACTCTATCAAGGGTACTTTTTTTCTTTTACTTTCCCCCAAGAGCTCTTCTTTTTATATATACGCTCATTGGAATTAAGTATATGTACAATCTAAACTGGAAGAAAACCCTCCTTTTCAGTGTCCTGATATATTTTATATTCTTTTTAACCTATATTTTGTGAGGTTGACGATGGAGTATATAAAGGAAAGAGAAGAATTTATGAAAATTGTGGGTAAAATTTTAGAATACAAATTAACAGTTGGGACCTGGGGGAATTTGAGTATGAAAGTGGAGAATGATAAGTTTCTGATAACACCTTCTGCAATGGAGTATGAGGATATGAAAGGAGAAGATCTTGTTGTTATGGATCTTAAGGGGAATATAATTTCTGGTAAAAAACCTTCCACTGAGAAGTTTTTACATATGGAGATATACAAGAGTAGGAAGGATGTAGGTGGTATTCTTCATATCCATGCTGTATATTCAGGTGTATTCTCTGTAGTGGGAATCCCAATTCCTCCTTTAACAGAGGACATGGCACAGGGAATAGGTGGCGATGTGGAAGTTACAGACTATGTCCCACCTGGAACTAAGGGGCTTGCTCTTGAGGTTGTAAGGCGTCTTAAAGACAAACAGGCTGCCATAATAAGAAATCATGGACTTGTAACCGTTGGAGATACGCTAAAAGAAGCTTTTAAGGTTGCAACACTTGTTGAGAGGGGAGCAGAAATTTTTATTCTCTCTCACTTAATTGGAGAACCAAAGATTTTATCCCATGAAGAGGTTAAAAAATTAAGAGAATTCTATAAGAATAGATATATTAAAAGAAGATGAGGATTCTTTTTAAGAATGGAAATATTTATGGAGAGGATTTCAAACTTTACAAATTCATGTCTGTAAAAGACGGAGTTTTTGAATATGTTGGTAACCATGAACCCATTGGAATTAATTTTAATAAAGAAGTAGACCTTAAAGGAAATTTTGTTTTTCCCGGATTTTTTGATTCCCACATACACCTTCTCTCCTATTCAAAAACGCTTTTTGAACTAAATCTATCAGGTATCCAGTCAATGGAAGAGGTTAAAAAGGTTTTAAAAAGCTTTAAGCCCAAGGGAGGGGTTGTCTATGGTTTTGGATGGGATGATGAGAAGTGGAAGGTAAAACCAGACAAAAGGATACTTGATGAGATTTTTCCTGATAGATTTGTAATTCTAAAGAGAAGGGATGGTCACTCTCTCTGGGTAAATTCCCTTGTTTTAAAGAAATTTAACATAGATAAAGATACTCCTGATCCTCAGGGTGGAAAGATAGAGAGAGATGAAGAAGGAAACCCTAATGGAGTTTTAAGAGATAGAGCAATGGAACTTGTGAAGTTACAGGATTCCTTGTATTCTGAAAAAGAGATTATAAACGAAGGTATAAAGAAACTCCACTCTCTTGGTATAACCTCTGTTTGTAATATGGATGGAGATATACTCCCTGTTCTTATTGAAGGTAAGTTTAAATTAAGGATTTTTTCTGCCATACCCCTTGAAAAACTTGATTCTTTAATTTCTCTTGGTTTAAGAAGTTTCTTTGGTGATGAGTTTTTAAAAATAGGTGGTGTTAAAGTCTTTCTTGATGGTTCTCTTGGCTCAAAAACCTGCTTTATGAAGGAAGGATTTGAAGATGAAAAAAAGAATAGAGGCCTTATCTATTTTGATGATGGTGAGCTTGAGGAGATATTTAAGAGGATAGAGGATAACAACCTTGTTCTGTGGATTCACTCTATAGGGGATATGGCAAACGAGATTATACTATCTGTCTTCGAGAAATTATGGAAGAAAAGAAATCTTCACCACAGAATTGAACATGCTCAGATCCTCTCAGAATCCCTTATAGAGAGGATAAGAAGCATAAAGCCATACCTTTCTATCCAGCCTTCTCACATCTATCTTGATGTGGAGAAGATTGAAAAGTATCTTGGTAAAAGAGGTAGATGGACGTACCCTATAAAAAGTTTAATGAATTCTGGCTCTGTTGTTTCCTTTGGTTCTGATGCCCCCATTGAAGACCCTGAACCATTAAAAGGAATAAAGGTAAGTATTGAGAGAAAAGCAGGTGGAAAGTTCTTTTATCCCGAAGAGGCCATTACTGTGAAAGAGGCATTCAGGGCATACACAATTAATGGTGCAATAAGCGTAGGGGAAGAGACAAGGCTTGGAAGTATAAAGGAAGGAAAAGCAGCTGATTTTATCATCTTTGATGCTGATCCGCTTTCTCTCAATGCAAAAGTTATCGCTACTTACATAAATGGCATTAGTGTTTTTGAGATTCTATGACTTTCCTTAAAACATCAGGAATATCTGTGAATATACCATCCACTCCCATTTTTATAAACCTCTTCATAATGAAAGGATTGTTCACTGTGTATGGCTTTACAGTTAATTTCCTGGAGTGCATCCTGTCTACCATTCTTTTATTGACGAATACAAAGTATGGGTTAACTCCTGATAGAAATGAAGGAAATGATTTACCATAAGGAGAAAAACACAGACCTTCAACTACCGCTCCTTCTCTCTTTTTCTTTAGCTCTCTCAGAATATTAAAATCAAAAGAGGAAAAAATGAATCTTTCTATTGGATACTTTTCTATAACTTTGAGTAGCTTATCTACAATTCCTGGATATATTCTTTCATTTCCTTTTATCTCTATGTTTACCTTTAAGTTTGTTTCTTTTAGAACCTCTT
>QMOO01000025.1 GCA_003648245.1 Caldisericota bacterium | reverse complement strand
CTTCTCCATAAAACACACTGTTATAACCTACTCTTTTTAGCTCTTCTTTTGGAAACTCCTCATCCCTTACTTTCGTCTCCTGGAGACAGAGAAAATCGGGCTCAACTTTTCTAAGCCAGCTGGTTAGAATCTTCATCCTCATCTTTATGGAGTTAATATTCCACGTTGCCACAATCATCAAAAGAATTATATCAGAAAGAAAATCGCCCTTACTTGACAAGAGGGAAGATTTCCATATAATGATTAATAGAGTGGGCCTCTAGCTCAGTTGGTTAGAGCGCATCCCTGATAAGGATGAGGTCTCTGGTTCGAGTCCAGAGAGGCCCACCATATCAAATCTCATTTGACCACTTCTTTTTATCTCTGTATAATACAATTGGAGGTTTTGGAAATGAAACAAGCTTTGGCTTTATTTTTAATTTTAATTATTTTATTCTCATCTTATTCATGCTCAGGAGGTGGGAAAATGGAAAAATTGAAAGGAAAGAAAATAGTCATGATCATTGCACCAGAAAACTTTAGAGACGAAGAATATCAGATACCAAAAGAAATATTTGAAAGTTACGGAATATCTGTAACCACTGCATCCACAAGAACTGGTAAGGCAAGAGGAATGCTTGGAGCAGAGGTAAGTGTAGAATACACAATACTTGACTTAAGACCATCAGATTTTGATGCAGTTGTTGTGGTTGGAGGTGGTGGTTCCAAGGTTTATTTATGGAACAGCCCTGAGTTAATAAATTTTGTAAAGAAAGCCTATGAACTGGAAAAAATTGTCGCAGCAATATGTCTTTCACCAGCAGTACTTGCTAAAAGTGGTATCTTAAAAGACAAAAAAGCAACTATCTATCCTGACAGAGAAGCTATAGAGCTACTTAAAGAGAACGGCGCAAATTACACAGGAAAAGGTGTGGAAGTGGATGGAAGGGTAGTTACTGCAAATGGTCCAAAAATGGCGAAACAATTTGCAGAGGAGATCGTTAAATTATTAGAAAAAGAATAGTTAAAGGAGGTTAGTCTATGAAAAAAACCTTGATCTTGGTTCTTACAATTTCACTTTTAGCTCTCTCCTTCTCTTATGGATGTGGTCCTAAAAAGCCTGAGACGGGAAAGATTAAAGGAATAGTAACTGATTCCAATGGAAATCCAGTGGCAGAAGCAACTGTTGTTCTTGAAGGAGGAGAAGGGATTGGAAATACAGACACAACCCTTGATGATGGAACCTTTTTAATTGAAGCTGCACCTGGTACATACACACTTAAAGTGGAAAAGGAAGGCTTTGAAATAATCGAGAGAACCGTGGAAATTAAAGCTGGTGAAACAGTAGAAACCTCTCTTACTATAAAGAAGAAAGAGGAGAAACCAGTATTTAAATCACCTACAGACCTTAAAAGTTATCATATTATAATTTACGCTGGACCAAAAAAAGAAGAGGCAGGGAAAGTTTTTGAACTATGGAAAGATGACAATGGCGATAAAATCAGAGTTGTTGCCCTTCAGGATAAACAGAACTCTGTGGAAGTAATAAAGGTTGGGGATGACTATGCAATGAAGGTTGGAGATGCATGGAGTAAGAATCAACCAGGTTTAAAGGAATTCTTTAATAACCTCCTTACCAATTTTGAGCAGGAATTTGAAGCATCAAAAGGTGCCTTGAGAGACCTTGAAAATTACACATCAGAAACTGCCCCGTTCCTTCCCTTTGAGTACAAAATTGAAAAACTTGGAAACAAAATGGTAAACGGATACAAATCAACCGGATACAGAATTGCGATAGTGCCGAAGGAAGGGAATGAATTAAAAGAGCCAGCAGTTGATATGGAAATCTGGGCAATATCAACAGGAAAGTATAAAGATTATATAACAAAGCAGGATATTGTTTTCACATCTCAGGATGGATCAACTTATTATTATGGATACAATTTTCTTGACATAGGAGAAGAACAAAATATAATTATGCCGTAGTTAAGCCCCGAAAGGGGCTTTTTTTTATTGAAAAATATTGTAAAATAGAGGAGGAGGTGAGTATGCTTGAGATAAAAATTAGCCTTACCGAAGAATTGGAAGAAAAATTTCGAGAGGTTGAGAAAAAAAGAAAAATGAGTAAGGAAGAGATTGTGAGGGAGGCACTTCAAATGTATCTACCAAGAATTCTTAAGGCTCCTCTCATGAATCCGGAGATACTTAAGGCTGTAGAAACTCAAGAGAAACTTGCATTGGAAGACTCTATAGTATGGGATAGCAGTGAGGTATTAAGAAGATGGAGGGAGACAAAATGATTCCAGAAAGGATAGTAATTGACACTTCTGTTGTATTGAAGTGGTTTAGAAAGGAAAAGATGGAGAAGTATGTTAAGGAATCCAAGAAACTGAGAGATTATTACTTAAAGGGAATTGTTGAAATAATAATTCCGGACTTTATTTTTTATGAATTTACCAATGTATTAAGATACAAGGTAGACCTTACAGAGGACGAAATATACAAGGGAGTGAAAAGTTTGTTTAACATGGGTTTTGAAATTAAACATGCTGATCCAGAAACCATAAAAGAAAGTGTTTACATATCCTTTAAATATGCAATACCGATAACAGAAGCATATTATATTGCCCTTGCTGATCAGGAAAAAGCATTCCTTGTAACTGCAGATGATCATCTCAAAGAGATTGTTAAAGACAAAAGAAACGTTCTTCATGTTAAAGAACTAAGTCTCATATGAGGAAGGCATGAAAGCAATAATTAAAGAAAAGGAGGGGAAGGGTTTTGTTCTCAAAAATGTGGACGAACCAGAAATAAAGCAACCTGATGAAATACTGATAAAAGTAAAAGCTGCAAGCATATGTGGAACTGATGTTCATATATATGATTGGACTGAGTGGGCTAAAAATAGAATCAAACCTCCATTAATAGTTGGACATGAGTTTTCAGGCAAGGTAGTTGAAGTTGGTTCAGAGGTAAAAAGATTCAAACCAGGAGATTTTGTTTCAGCTGAAACACATATTTATTGTGGTCATTGCAGAATGTGTCTCAACGGAAATCAGGAACTCTGTGAAAATCTAAAAGTTATTGGAGTGGATAGAGATGGTATCTTTGCTGAATATGTGGTACTTCCAGAAAGAGTTGTGTGGAAAAATCCTCCAAATATTTCAGAGGAAGTTGCATCTATTCAGGAACCCCTCGGTAATGCTGTGGATACAGTGCTTGCAGAGGATATATCTGGAAAAAGTGTGGCAATTGTAGGCGTTGGGCCCATTGGTTTAATGGCTGTGGCTCTCTCCAGAGTTCTTGGAGCAACAAAAATATTTGTTTCAGACTTAAGTGATTATCATCTCAATCTTTCCAGAAAATTGGGTGCAGATGTGACTGTGAATGTAAAGAAAGAATCTTTTGTTGAGAGAGTAATGGATGAAACAAAAGGAAAGGGTGTAGATGTTGGACTTGAAATGTCTGGAAATGAAGCAGGTTTAAGGGACTTACTAAAAGTTGTCTCTCCCATTGGAAGAATTTCACTACTTGGAATATTTGATGGAGATGTAAAAATAGACATAACAAATGACGTGGTCCTGAAGAAGTTAAGATTGTATGGAATTCATGGAAGAAAAATATTTGGAACATGGTTTAAGGTAAGAGAGCTTCTCTCATCTGGCAAACTTGACATAGCTCCTGTAATAACTCATAAATTTAAGCTTGAGGATTTTGAAAAGGGCTTTGAGGTTATGAAAAATAAAGAGTCCGGAAAAGTAATTTTAATTCCTTAAGGAGGGAAGTATGGGAAAACTTGACTTTTTAAAAGAGAAAATTGAGGAACTAAAAGAAAAGGGAATGTATACAAAGATAAGGGTACTTGAGAGTGAACAAGGGGCATGGGTGGTTATAAATGGAAAAAGAATGCTAAATCTCTCCTCCAACAATTATCTTGGTCTCATAAGCAAAAAGGAGATTAAAGAAAAGGCAAAGGAAGCAATTGATAAATTTGGAGTTGGATCAGGAGCTGTTAGAACAATAGCGGGAACCAACTTACTTCACACAGAACTTGAAAAGAAACTTGCTGAATTCAAAGGAGCAGAAGCAGTAATATTGCTTCAATCTGGAATACTTGCAAATATGGCTACAATTCCACTCATTGTGGGAGAGGGAGATCTAATATTCAGTGATGAACTTAATCACGCTTCAATTATTGATGGATGCAGGTTAAGTAAGGCAAAGATAGTAAGGTATAAACACATAGATATGAATGATCTTAAGAACAAACTTGAAGAGTACAAAGATTACAGTGGGAGATAATTAATAGTCACAGACGGTGTATTTAGCATGGATGGGGATATTGCTCCACTGCCTGAAATAGTTGAACTTGCAGAAAAATACAATGCAATAACAATGGTTGACGATGCACATGGAGAGGGCGTACTTGGAAAAGGAGGAAGAGGAATATTAAACCACTTTCATCTTGAAGGAAAGGTTGACATCGACGTTGGAACCCTATCCAAAGCTTTTGGCGTCATAGGTGGCTATGTAGCCGGTTCGAAAACTCTTATTGAGTACATGAAACAAAGGGCGAGACCTTTCCTTTTCAGTACATCCATTACTCCAGCAGACACAGCAGCATTAATTGAAGCGGTGGATATTCTTACAAAAAGTGATGAACTTGTAAATAGACTCTGGGAAAACTCAAAGTACATAAAGGAAAAACTCAAAAATGCGGGTTTTGACATAGGACACAGTCAAACACCTATAACTCCTGTTATCATCGGAGATGAAAAGAAAACAAGCAAGATGGCTGATAGATTAAACGAAGAAGGAGTTTTCGTCCAGGGTATAACATATCCCACAGTTCCACTGGGCAAAGCAAGAATAAGGGTTATGGTCTCAGCAAGCCATTCAAAGGAAGACCTTGATTTTGGAATAGAAAAATTTATAAAAATTGGTAAGGAGGTAGGTGTAATTTAGGGTTTCTTTCCTGTTCTCACTGCTCTAAATCCAAGCGAACCAAGTGCTTCGCTTTTGTCTCTTTTTATTACCATTCCTCTATAGGAAATGGAATAATATTCCCTTTCATCTGCCTCTGTGGATGACATATAGTATATTACAGGTTCATCAGGTGCCCATAAGGGGGTTTCCTTATCAGGCGGTTTTTTATAATTCTGTATTCCCTCCTTTCCATTCCATGGACAACCAACACACTCATTATCCTTATACATACTCCTTGTTAACTCATCTATAGTAGGCAGTCTCCAGAAATCGTAAACTTTATCAGTAAGCTTTGTACCGTCATAATTTAAGTATCTAAACATGTTGTATCTTTTGAAATCCTCATAAGATGCGTATGTTTCTCTTTTCCTTTCAAATCCTATAGGTTCTTTTCCATAAAGAGCAACTTCATTCCAGGATAGGTTCCCCGTAGAACTTTTATGCCATCCAGGTCCCTCTCCTGCCCATATCAAAGTAATTTCATAACCTTCTACAATCCTTTCACCTCTATATCCATCATCATATCTATTAAAATACCTGTAACCTGAAACAACTCCTACGGTTATCCCAATAACAAGAGGTATCAGGATAGCAATAATTACCTTAGAGTATCTTTTATACCATCTAACTTCTCTCTCCAAAGGCTCTCTAATCCTGAACCCTTCTATAACAAAAAGAACACCAATTAATATAAAGAGCAGTGTAACAGGGATCCAGCTTAAAAAATCAGAGACAGTAGGAGTTCCTCTCTGGGTCATTCTTGAAAAAATAAAGACCGAGAAGATCATACCAGAAAGAACTATAAGGCTTCCTCCAATTTTCGGGAAGAGTAAAGAGACCACAGTAAGAGATACAGAAATTAAAGAGGGAATAAGAAAGAAAATCCACTCAAAGGGTCTGTACCAGCCTTCATGAAACATTTCAGACACACCCCAGAATGTCCACAGGGATGAGATGAGGAGCATAAGAATAAAGGCTATATTTCCGGGAGTTCTACTTCTTATTCTCTTCATGATACACTCTCAAAAGAGTCTCAAGGGCAATTTTAATAGCAATGCTTTCGCCCTCCTTATACTTTTTCTCTGTGCCTTTTGGTTTAATCTTTCCCAAAGTCACATTTCCATCTATAGCAAAAATGGCACCGGATTTTACCTCCCTTCTTTGAGAAACAATAAAAACACATCCACTCTCCATTTCAACTGCTTGAACATTAGATTCAACCAACATTTTTAAAGTTTTATCATCGTAAGGAATATAAAAAGCGTCACTGGAACCCACAACACCATAAAAAACTCTATTTGAAAATTCCTTTGAAACCTTAACCAGCTTTGATAAAACGCTAAAATCTGGAACTGCTGGGAAACCTAAAGGAAGATACTTTGGGGTAGTTCCATCGTCTCTTATGCTTCCTGTGGCTATAACAACATCTCCAACATCAATTTCTGGATTTATTCCCCCTGCGCTACCCACTCTTATGAAGACTTTTCCACCAAGATGAATGAGCTCTTCAAGAACTATGGCAGTAGATGGAGCACCCATGCCCGTTGTTGAAACTGTAACTCTTAAATCCTTATAATATCCTGTGTAGGTGAGAAGTGATCTATAAGAATTTACTAGTTTCCCTTCCTTAAGAAAGTTTTCTGAAATTCTTGTAGCCCTATCGGGATTTCCAACAATAATAACATAGGGAGAGATGTCTTCTTTTTCACATCTTATGTGAAATTCACTCATCTCTTACACTCCAAAAGTCTGCATTGGTTTCTCATCTTTTCTTATAACCATTTTATCTCTTATTTTGTTTGCTTCTCTCACCACTTCCTCAATATCAATGGTTAAAAGTTTACCATCCTTCACAACAATTCTTCCATCAACAATAACTGTGTCAATATCTCTATCTGAAAGGGAGTAAAGAATATTTGCAAATATGTTTGTATCTGGATTCATATTTGGAGAATTCTTTTTTATAAGTAATAAATCTGCAATAAACCCTTCCTTTACCTCACCAAGATCTTTTCGACCAATGAACTCTCCTCCAGTGGAAAGAAGAGGTATCAACTCTTCCACTCTTCCAAGTTCGGGATTGGCTGTGGAAACTTTCGCAAGAAGTGCTGCATCTCTTGCCACCTCAAATATGTTCATGTTTGAGTTTGATGCTGGACCATCTGAAGCAAAGGAAACTGTTATTCCTCTCTCTATTGCTCTTGGAAGTAGATCCTTAACAACTCCAAACCTCATGTATGTTTTTGGCGCATGGGAAACGTACGCTCCTGTGCTCTTTATAAGGTCAAGATCTGAATCTGTGGCAAAATAGGCATGGGCAAGTATTGTACCTTTCTTTAGTATTCCAATATCTTTTAGATACTCAATAGGTGTCCTCCCCTTCTCCTTCAAGCTTTTATCTATCTCCCACTGTTCCTCTGAGACATGGATATGGGATTTTAAACCGGTGTTTCCTGAAATCTCAGCGACTTTCTTTAAGAATTCCTCAGGACATATATATGGCGAATGGGGACCAAGACTTATGGTAAGCCTTTCGTCAGCACCACTGTATTTTTCAGTAAAATTCATCGCCTCCTTAAATTTCTCCTCCCATCCTTCCCCTGTTCCAAATACAGCCCAGGCAAGATCCGCTCTTATTCCAGATTCCTTATATGCCCTGTATGCTTTATCCATATAGAAATAATGATCACAGACAAGAGTAACTCCAGAAAGAAGCATCTCTGCAGCACCAAGAAGGGTTCCAATATAAACACCCTCTGGTGTAAGATTCTTCTCATAAATCCAGATGTGCTTATTGAACCAATCAAAGGTGGTTGTATCCTCAGCACTACCTCTTAAAAGTGTCATAGCTACATGAGCATGACAGTTGGTAACCCCTGGCGTTAGATAAAACTTACTTCCGTCTATAAGTTCTTTATCGCCATTGAGATTCTTCCCAATTTTTTTAATCCTGTTTCCCTCTATTAAAACATCTACATCTTCTTTTACACTTAAATCTTTAAAATTTAGAATCGTTGTGTTTTTTATAATCATAGTCTCTCCTTTAAAAGTTCAAGTATTTTACTTCTATACTTATCCACCACATACTTCACCAATCCAATGTTCATGTCATCACCGAAAATAGAGAGAATGTATCTGCCATTAAGAAAGGGTACAATGTATGTAGAACCTATCTCCTTTTCAACAATTATTCCCCTTATTTCCTCTTTATAAAAGAAACTTTCCATTTTAAACATCTCTCTTATGCTTAAAGATATTGACATTGGGATTTCTTCATGGACCCGTCCATTCAATGATATACCCTCAACCATAAATCCATTTGGATCAGAAATATATATAGCAACAGACCCCTTTATTTTTTCCATGATAATTCTTAGAATTTCTCTCAATTTATTTTCTTCCATTTTTGCCTCAAATTAGTTTTAAAAGTTCATTTAAAACATTCTTTTTGACTTCAGGATCTTTCGCAGAACCAAACACAAAGCGATAATTCATCGGGTCTAAAAGTGTAGAAAGTTCCTTTTCTGCATCCATTTCCTCTCCCGAGGAATTTTTAAGGTTTATAAAAAAGAACCCCTTTAGCTTTTTCTCTTTTAATAAAGATATAACCTCTGAATCGTATCTGGAGATACCAATGAGAGGATCAAAGACATATATAAATAAATCTGCACCTTCAGAGATCACATCCCTTACAATTTCAAACCTTTTTTGACCAGGTGTTCCAAATATGTGAAACCTTACTCCATTTTTCTCTATCACACCAAAATCAAGAGCAATAGTTCTTCCTCTATACTCTATATTGATAGAATCTGGAATAAGAGTCTTTATGAGAGTGGACTTTCCAGCTTCAGCATTACCAAGCACTACAACCTTGACTCTTTTAATGACTTCTTTATCTCCTGTCATCCTCTATACAGGAATTAAAGCTTAGAAAGATTGAGTCATGGATTCTACTATCTTTGGTCCAGTTTTACTAACAAGGTATCTTGCCATTCCTATGTTCATTTTCTTATCTCCCATTAGAAATAGAACCCAGTCATCACTTATTATCTGAACAAGAGCTATGCCGTCATCGTATTGAAGAATAATCTGGTCAAGTTTGCCAAGCTTGGCTTCTTCCCCGAGAACTTCAGTAGTGCCTAAAGTTGAGGATGCAAGTGCTCCTACAGTGTCTACATTGAGATCAACCATACCCACATAGGAAAGCACCAACCCATCTCTTCCAACGACCAAAGCACCTTTTGAGTGTTCTAACCTAAGCAGGTCTTTTAGAATTTCATCCATACTTCCCTCCTCATATATTTAAATCACTCATTTTTTAATTTTTCATCAAAGTATCTTATCATGTCAAAAATGAGCCCTTTAAATTTCTTGAGGTCAAGATCAAAGGCAACATCTGCATTGGGGTTCTTTCCTGTGACTCTGTAAACATCAACTACAGTTTCTCCTCTTGTAAATTCTCCCCTTGTCTCAATATCTACACGAAGATACTTTGTTTCAAGTATTGATGGATCAATAACATATGAGACAGCAAGAGCATCATGGAGTGGCGCACCATTAATTCCAAAGACTTCTTTGTTTGTTGAAGCAAAGAATTTAAGAAGGGGAGAGATAATTCCTGAAACCATGCCGTTCATCTTCCCTATCTCCTCTATATCATCAAAGGATAGGAGTGCTTTGTTTGTAACATCAAGTCCTACCATGGTTATGTTAACACCTGATTCAAACACAATCCTTGCTGCTTCTGGATCCACAAAAATGTTAAATTCAGATGCAGGAGTTATGTTAGAATCAAAAACTGCGCCACCCATAAGCACAATTCTCTCTATCTTCTTCTTTATTTTAGGTTCCTTTAACAAAGCCACAGCAATATTTGTAAGGGGTCCTGTAGGAATAAGATAAACATCCTCCTTAGAGTTCATCACAGTTTCAATAATGAAATCTACTGCATGTATATTTAATGGTTCAACCTCAGGCTCTGGAAGATCTGCTCCATCAAGTCCGGATACTCCATGTATCTCTGGAGCAACAACAAGTTCTCTAAATAACGGTTTGTCAAAACCTCTTGCAACCGGTACATTCTTTTCTCTTATGAGGGTAAGGGTTTTAAGTGCGTTTAAGAATGTCTTCTCTCCCACCTGATTTCCCGCAACAGTGGTTACACCAAGAACATCAAGTTCTTTTGAGAACACTGCAAGCATTATCGCCATCATATCATCATGGCCTGGATCACAATCAAGTAGTACTTTCTTCACTTATCTTTTTCCTCCTTTTTGCCTTAGCCATTGCTTGTATTGAGTAAATTGTTAGTGCGATAATGGTAGTTATGTATGGAATCATCTGAATAAACTCCGATGGAATTTCAAGGGATGCAAGGTATATTGCAAGTGCATTAACTATTCCAAAAAGCAGCGAACCAAGAAAAGTACCAAGGGGTAAATTTCCACCAAGAGCAGACGCAGCAATTGCAATAAATCCTCTACCTGCCGTCATGTCCCTTGAAAACCATGATACATAACCCATGGAAAGATAAAGTCCACCAAGAGCACCGAAAACTCCCGATAAAAGCAGAGAATACATTTTTATCTTATTCACGTCCACACCTACAGACTCTGCAGCATCAGGATTTTGACCAACTGCTCTAATCCTTAGTCCAAGAGGTGTTTTATATATGATATAGTAGAAGATTATAACAGATACCAATGCAAAATATGTGAGAATATTATGTCCACTTATAATCCTTCCTAAAATTGGAATATCCTTTATCACTGGAATCTGATAGGATGGAAAAACAAGACTTTTTAAGGAACTCGATGTTCCCTTATCGTGAGCAAATATGTAAAGGAGAAATATTGTCATACCGGATGCAAACATGTTTAAAGCTATAGCTGCAAGTATTATATTTGCTCTTAGTTTAAGATGGAAGTATCCAAGAAGAGCAGAAAGTCCAACTCCTGCAAGTATCCCCATAATAAGAGCAAGGAATAGATTTCCAGTGAAAGCACTAACCATAACACCGGTAAAAGCAGAAACAAGCATTATACCTTCAAGAGCAATGTTAATGGAACCAGCAAGGGCAGAAATTGCAACTCCAATTGCAGGATAAAGTATGGGGGTCATAACTCTTAAAATTGCAAAGCCAAAATCGGGAGAGATTATACTTTTAAGAAGCGGGTTCATGTTCTACCTCCTTTCTCTCTGCCTCCTTAATAG
>QMOO01000024.1 GCA_003648245.1 Caldisericota bacterium | reverse complement strand
GGATGTATAGGTACGTATCTTCCGACTAAAAGAAATATTCTCGAGGAAATAATTTATAACGCAATCTCTGCTGCTACACAAGATCCACGTTTTCCTCCAGTGAGCCCAGAAGAGTTAAAATATATAACCTACTCTGTGGATGTCCTTGAGCCTCCTGAACCTGTAAAGGATATAAGTGAACTTGACCCAAAGAAATTTGGGGTTATAGTCTCAAAGGGTTTTATGAGAGGTTTACTCCTTCCAGATATAGAGGGTGTGGATACTGTAGAGGAGCAACTTCGCATTGCTAAACTAAAGGCAGGAATAGCCCCCTATGATAATGATATTGATATCCATAAATTTAAAGTGACCAGATATTACTGAAGTTTTATGCAAATTCAAAATCTATTATATCAATGCTAAATTTGCTTTTATATACTGAAAAAAGAATGTCAAATAATTCCTTGTAGATTCTGTTGTATAGATCTTCTATCTCTGTAAAATTTCCTTCAAGCAATGATTTAAGTGTAATCCATGTTTCTTTTTCTATTTTTTCTGATGATTGAGATACACAATTTTTACACACAAAACCCACTTCTTTTTTATCAAAAAGGATAGGCGGCTCGAGTTTAGTTCCACATTTTATACATTTCTCTACAGGGAACAGAATCCCCTCAAGGACCAGGAGTTGTAAAAGGAAATAATAGTAATACTCTTTTAAACTATTTGTATTTTTTATGGCTTTTAGAACTGAAACAAGGAGCTGGAATATCTTCTCTGAGTCGCTGTTCTGTGTTTGAGTTTTGTCTATCAATTTCAATATTTCCATTGCGATAAAAGACTTCTCTACATCTCTTTTTATATTGATAAATGTATCTATAACTTTACTCTCTGTAATGTAAAAATAATCTCCTCTTTTATAAAGGTTTGTTTTAATAAGATTCATAGTCTCAAGGAGACTACCCCATCTACTATTAATCTTCAATCCACCTTTAGCCTTTGCAAGAATCTTACCTAAGTCTTTAGAAAACAATACTACAAAGAGATCTTTCTCTTTATATGGTAGTTTCTTGAGTATCACACACTCTGTTTTGATGTTGTTGTTCAATCTTCCATTATCCTAACTGACGAAGATGCGCCTATTCTGTTTGCTCCTGCATTTATCATTTCAACTGCTTTTTCAAATGTTCTTATCCCCCCAGCTGCCTTAACTCCAACATTATCACCGACAATCGCTTTCATAAGCTTAACATCTTCTACTGTGGCTCCTCCTTGTTTTGAGAAACCTGTGGAGGTTTTAACAAAATCAGCGCCAGCTGCTTTTGAGATGCTACAAGCAATTATTTTCTCCTCGTATGTCAAAACTGGAGCTTCTATTATAACCTTGAGAACTTTTTCTTTCGCTACAGACTTTATTGCTCTGATTTCATCATATATATAAGCATAATCCTTTGATTTTAAAGCTCCTATATTTATGACCATATCTACTTCATCAGCTCCATTTAGTATAGCATCTTTAGTTTCATACACCTTTGTGTTTATTGAGTCTGCTCCAAGAGGAAATCCTATGACAGTAGCAACTTTTATGTCGGTGTCTTTTAAAAATTCTTTTGCCATCTTTACAAAGGATGGATTTATACATACAGCATAAAAATGGTATTTTTTGGCTTCCTCACACAACTTTTTTATATCATTGTAGGTAGCCTCTGGTTTTAACAATGTGTGATCTATAAATCTAGCAACCTCCTCTCTTGTCATTTTTAAGACCCCTTTACCTCATTGAATATCTCTATTATTTTTGAGAATGAATCTGCCTTTAGTGAAGCTCCACCTACCAGAAATCCATCTATCTCTTCCTCTTCTGCCAGTTCTTCTGCATTTTCAGGCTTAACACTTCCTCCGTAAACAATCCTTACCTCATCCATAAAATCTTTAGATGCATATTTTCCTATTAGTTCTCTTATAAATCTGTGCATCTCTCCAGCTTCTTTTGGTGAGGCATTGGCTCCTGTACCTATTGCCCAAACAGGTTCATAGGCAATCACAATATCTTTTAATGAACTCAATGGGATTTTTTTCAGATCAGATTTAAATTGTTTCTCTATAACTTCCTTTTCCAGTCCCTTTTTTCTCTCTTCTAATGTCTCTCCCACACAGAGTACAGGGTTTAACCCATGTTTTATTGCAGATATAATTTTTTTGTTTACCGTCTCATCGCTTTCTCCAAAATACTTTCTTCTCTCAGAATGTCCTATTATTACATAACTTACCCCAGCGTCTTTAAGCATTTTTGGAGAAATTTCACCTGTGTATGCTCCGAACTCCTCCCAGTGCATATTCTGAGCACCAAGATGAATATGAGGAAGATCAATCAGTTCTTTTATTGAGTAAAGCAAGGTGAATGGAGGAAAAATAACGATATCACTTCCTCTTAAGAGTGCTACCGATTCACTCAGTTTCTCCACAGTTTCGACACCGTCTTTTAAAGTTTTGTGCATCTTCCAGTTACCACCAATCCAGCCTTTACGCATCTAATTACCTCCTGATTTTAATAAGTCTTTAGGTCCAAAAGGATATGGGAATAATTCATCAAGAGTCTTAACTTCATATCTATCTTTATTTGCCGAGATTATCTTCATATCTGGAGAGAATTCATACATTACCTGCCTGCATAATGCGCAGGGAAAAGCCAAAATCTCTGTTTCAACATACACAGCTATAGCCTCAAACTTTCTTTCTCCTTCAGAAACTGCTTTAAACATTGCTACTCTCTCTGCGCACACAGTTGCTCCATAGCTTGCATTCTCCACATTACACCCAGTATATATTTTACCAGACTTCGTAAGAAGTGCAGCTCCGACTTTAAAGTTTGAATATGGAGCATACGCTAATTTTCTTACTTCCTTAGCCTTTTTTATCAGTAATTCTATTATCTCCTTTTTCATCCCTTCTTCCTTTTTCTATTTTTATTTTCACTATTCTATTACCTCTAACATCTATAGCAGTAAATCTAAGTGAATTATAAGAAACACTCTCTCCTTTCTGAGGTATATGACCTATGAGATCAAGGAAAAGACCACTCAGAGTCTCATATTCCTCTTTGGGTAGTTTTTCATTTATAACTTTTTCCACATCTTCAATAGGTATCTTTGCATCGAAGACAAAAATATTTGGTCCTATCTTTCTATAAGGCACTTCTTCTATATCGTACTCATCTTGAATTTCACCTACAATCTCTTCTACAATATCTTCCATAGTAACCAGACCTTCCACTCCTCCAAATTCATCTATTACTATAACCATCTGTATTTTCTTTTTTCTCATTTCTCTAAAAAGTTCTCCAATTTTTTTAGTATCGGGAACAAAAGTAGGTTTATGGAGATGCTCTCTAATTCCGTTATCACCTTTAAGAACAAGCTTAAGAAAGTCTTTCACGTGAAGGATCCCAACAATATTATCAATAGAACCATTGTATATTGGTATCCTTGAGTAGCCTGTTTTTGCAAAACACTCTGCAATCTCCTCTTTGCTTGCATTAAGTGGTAAGACAACCATATCTACTCTTGGAGTCATAACTTCATATACAGGTTTATCCTGAAGCTCAAACACGCCCTCTATCATTTCCTTCTCATATTCATCAATAGTTCCTTTTTCTCTACTTAAAGAAAGTAGAATTCTAAACTCTTCTTCTCCAACAGTAACACTTTTCTTCAATTTTTTTCCAAAAATTCTCATAATACCATCATTTATCTTGCTGAGAATAAAAGAGAAGGGATAAAATATGTAAGAAAAGAAACTATACAATGGATAGAGCTTTATCGATAGAGACTCTGGATAGTAAGAAGCAAGTGTTTTTGGAATCATCTCTCCAAAAAGAACAATAATTAATGTCATTATCAAGGAGGAATATAGATAACCTCGTTCTTTAAACAACCTTATAAATAGAACTGTTGATAAAGAAGCAGCAAATATGTTGACGAAATTATTGCCAACGATTATAGTACTTATAAGTTTTTCTGGTTTATCCCTTAATTTTAAAATTTTTTTTGCTTTCTCGTTACCCTCATCCATTAATTTTCTCAACCTTATCTCCGAACTCCCTATAAAGGCAACTTCAGATGCAGAGAAAATAGATGAGAGTAACACTAAAAGTAAAATTTCAATTCCAGATAAAAGTGTACTCGAGCCGTCCAAACCTTTCACCTCTCTTTTCTTTCATTCTTAATTATATCATCATTTCTCATTATTGCAGGGATAATTATTATTATGAGGGAAATAGCAATTAATGAAAGTGTAAGTTTGTGGATGTGGGGAAGGAAAACAACCAATCCTACTATAACTGAGAATACAGCAGACAGTAGGACTTCAGCAGCAGAAATTTCCTTTGAATTTTTAATCCAGAGATCCTTACCTTTAGTTATTCTATCTCCTAATATCTCGATTGAGGTATTTATAAGCTCAGATATCAGAACAAAGACTATGGAGAGAATTACAAAAAGCATATGCTCAGGTGGAATTTTGAATTTAATAGAGAAATATATAGCAAGGATAGCAAACGATACCTGTATTCTAAAGTTCCTTTGACTTTTATATGTTATCCATAATCCTCTAAAAGCAGATAGAAAACTCTGAAGTATATTACGATTCATTCTTTACCTTCTCCAGATAGTAATCTTCCTTTTTTCTCATCATTTCTCTCTCTTTTTCTTTCATATGGTCATATCCCAGTAGATGAAGCAATCCATGGATATATAGCTTCAAGAAGCTCTCTTTTTTAACTTCTACGTGATATTTGGATATTATAATCTCTCCAAAAAGTAATGGCTGAGCTTCATATAAGAAGGAAAGCACATTAGTAGATCTATCCAGGTTTCTATACTTTTTGTTCAACTTTCTTAAAAGCTCTTTCTCAGCATACACCAGAGATATTAAATAATCTGAAATTCCTTCCTCTTTCATTATATTTTTTGTGAGCCCTC
The DNA here is from genome assembly GCA_003648245.1 of Caldisericota bacterium. The sequence goes on along the minus strand of QMOO01000024.1, from coordinate 6,351 downwards.
TTAGTTTAGCCTTCTTTACCGGTATCTTTCCCTCTCTCTCTAAAATTTCCACCTTTTTCATTGTAGCTTATCCTTTCATGATATACAGACATGAGGACCTTAACAAATGCCTCTTTTATTTTGTTAATTTCTTTAAAAGAAAGATCTGAATTTTCCAGCTGACCATCTTCTATCTTTGTTTTTATTATACTATCAACGAGGTCCACAAAGTCTTCTTTCTTTTCAAGTTTCTCACTTCTTGCAGTTGCTTCTATGGAATCAGCAAGCATTATAATTCCTGAAACTTTAGATGAAGGAAGAGGTCCTGGATATCTAAATGTATCCTTTCGAACATCTGGATCTAACTCTTTAGCTTTTCTATAAAAATATGTAACCAGTGTAGTTCCATGATGTTCAGCTATAATATCTGTTATTTCCTTGGGAAGTTTGTATTTTTTGGCTATATCCACTCCATCTTTTACGTGTGAGATTATAATTAGAGCTGAAAGAGATGGTGATATTGAATCGTGGGGATTAATACCAGGAGATTGGTTCTCTATAAAAAACTGTGGTCTCAACATTTTTCCTATATCATGGTAATAGGCTCCGACTTTTGCAAGGAGAGCATTCTCACCAATAGCATCTGCTGCAACCTGAGCAAGGGTGCTTACGTTTATAGAATGCTGATAACTTCCAGGTGCTTTAAGGATGAATTCGTTTAGAAGTGGATTGTTTATATTGAGAAGCTCTACTAAACCCAAAGGAGTTGATATTGACAGGAGTCTTTCAATATGAGGAACAAGTCCAGCAAGTACTATTGATGAAAATGTTCCATTTATAAATAGTATTATTGAATTTAAAATGATGCCCTCTGTGTTTTTCATGAGTATTGAAAAGAGTATAAGAAAAATAGAAGATATGGCTCCTATACCCAGTCCTATCTTTAAGAAATCCCCCATATTTTTTATTCTCTTTACCTGCATTGATAGAAAAAGCGATACAAGTAGAAACAGGGTAAGAAAGATTATCTGCTCAGGGAAGAAAAGAATATAGAAGAAATAGGCAGTTAGTATAAATAACGTAGAAGCTGAAAAGCTAAAGAATAAGAAAGAAAGCATGGCGAAGAATGGCAAAGGAATTAGATAGGGATCAGGTACGAACCTTCCAGCAACAAGAGCAAGAGTGAGTATAACTATAAGAAAATATAATTCTTTCTGGGAAATTTTTATGTTTGAGTTCACAAATATGAAGAAAAGTAAGGAGAGTAGAAAAGCTATGATGATAGAGTATAGTATTTTCGGGATATCCTTAATTGTGAATAATAGACCATATTTCTTTAAAAGTTCTATTTCTTTATCACCAATTGTTGTTCCTTTTTCAAATATTATTTCCCCCTTCTCTATTTTAATAATTACAGGTTTCACACTTTTCTTTGCTTCCTCTCTTCTTTTTTCGGTAAGCTCAGTATTAATTTTTAGATTGACCTTTATAAAAGGTTTTATTGTAGCAACTATGTGGTATTTTTCTATCTCATTTATTTTCTGGCTTGAAAGAAAATTCTCAATTTTTGTATCTATATTTGAAAGATCTTCTTCCTTTATACCAGAGCGAAGAAGGTAAGATAAAAGTGTGATAGAGGTAGATTTTATTTTATTAAACTCCTCTTCACTAATTTTTGAGAAATATGTAAGATACTCTTTGGAAAAAGTTATCCCGAGATCTTTAAATATTTCTTCCTGTGCTCCTTTGTCTCCATCTCTCCATTTTTTTAAATACTTGAAGAGAGACTCCAGGTTATTAATAGCATTTTTCTCGACATCTGGGTCATACTCGTAAAGTACTGGAACACTTTCTTCAGCTTTCTTTATTAACTCTTCTGTCTTTTCTTTATCAATGATTTCTATTTCTGCAGGGGATCTCAAGTCTCTTTTTAGAGTAACTCCCTTCTTTATGAAAACAAAAGGAGGAATAAAGGAGTATATGAGAAAAGAGGAGAAGATCAAGAAAAGAATTAAAAGAGGAATAATCTCCTTAAAGGTGAGTCTTATTTTAAGATTTGTTCTTCTTTTCCTCAATTTTTTCATAGGCTTCCACTATTTTCTGAACAAGGGAGTGTCTAACTATATCTTCTTTCTCGAGCTTGACTATTCCCACTCCTTCAATTTCAGACAGTATGTTTATTGCCGTTATAAGACCTGAATCTCTTGGATTGGGAATGTCCATCTGTGTTATGTCTCCCGTTATGACAACCTTTGAGTTGAAACCAAGTCTTGTTAAGAACATTTTCATCTGAGAATTAGTTGTGTTTTGACCCTCATCCAGTATAATAAATGAATCATTTAACGTTCTTCCCCTCATGTATGCAAGTGGTGCAATTTCTATTATGTTATTTTCTATAAGCCTGTTCACTCTTTCTACACTCATAAAATCGTATAGGGCATCATAAAGAGGTCTGAAATGAGGATCAACTTTTTCAAGAAATGTGCCAGGAAGAAACCCAAGTTTTTCTCCTGCCTCTACAACTGGTTTTGTTAGTATTATCCTATCCACTCTCTTCTCGAGAAAATACGACAGTGCTGATGCTACAGCAAGGTATGTTTTCCCACTGCCTGCTGGTCCGATACAGAATACCATGTCCTTCTTTCTTATTAATTCTATATATTTTCTTTGACCAGGGGTTTTAGGTTTTATCCTCTTTCCTTTTGGAGAGATAAGGATAATTTCAGAGAATGTTCCTCTAAGTTTGTTGTATTCTCCCTGTTTTATATATTGTACGGCAGTTCTTATCTCCTCTTTGGTTAATAATATATCCTTCCTTCGTTTAAGTTCCACAAGATCCTTCAGGAATATCTCAAGATCGGGAGGGAATGAATTGGAAGAGTAAATAATCAAAAATTCTCCTGTGAATTTTATCTTTACACCGAACTCTCTGTCCAGTTCCTGTAAGAGATTATGATAATAACCAGAAAAAGAAACTGCCTCTTCTCCGCTTCTAAATGCTATTCTGGCTCTCTCTCTCAAATCAGAGGTTTCTATACTCTGTCACCTCCTCTTTTTCGCTTTTTTCTTTCTTCTTTCCACTGAAGGAGGAACATAAAATTCTCTCTTCTTTATCTCGCTAAGTATACCCTCTCTTTCGCATTCCTTTTTAAATCTCTTTATTAAGCTATCGAGGTCCTCTCCTTCTCTTCTTTCAACTGCAGGCATTCTGAATTCTCACCTCCTTTCTCTATTGGGGAGTAAGAAAATTCTTTCTCTATCTTTCCATATACTACACCATTTTTAATGTTTTGTAAATACGCTATGTAGAATTGATTTACCTTAGACGGTTTATCTAATATTACTCTTATATAATTCTCAGTGTATCCAGATTTTATCTTCTCATTTAGCACAATTAATCTTTTTCCAAGAAACTTACCGATTTCGTCTTTTACAACCTCTTTTACAACTTCATTCAGCTTTCTTTCTCTCTCTTTGATAATATCCTTTGGAATTTCATTTTTAAAATTTGCTGCAAGGGTTTTCTCTCTTTTCGAGTATGGAAATATGTGAACCCTGACAAAGCCAGCTTCTTTTACAGCCTTCAGGGTAGATTTAAAATCCTCTTCTTCTTCACCTGGAAATCCAACTATTATGTCTGTTGTAACTGAAGCATTCTTAACTTTCTTCTTAAATGTTTCCACTTTCTTTAAAAACTCAGCTATTGTGTATTTTCTTCTCATCAGTTTCAGTATTTTATCACTACCACTTTGGAGTGACAGATGGAGATGTGGACATACTTTCTCTTCTTCCATAACCTCTATTAATGAATTATCAACAAATTCTGGATTTATGGAAGAGATTCTGATTCTAAAGTTAAAAGGAATTTTTAAAATCTCTCTTATAAGTGAAACAAGGTTTTTATTCTCTCCATAACCATAAAGTCCTATTTGTGTTCCTGTAAGAACTATTTCTCTATATCCATTGGATATAAGGTTTCTTACTTCCCTTACTATATCTTCAGTCTTCCTTGATCTTACCTTTCCTCTGAGATATGCCACTATACAATAAGAGCAGAATCTATTACATCCTTCCTGAACTTTTACAAAAGCCCTTGTTCTTCCATAAAAGCCTGTGATGGTTTCTGTATGATTAGAAACAATTTCTTTTTCTCCCAGAAGAGAGAGAATAATATCTCTGAGATTCCTCTCTTCATCCAATGTTAGATATGTTATTTTACTATCATAGTGCTTTGTTTTTTCTGGAAGACATCCTGTAACAACAACCTTCCCTTTTGAAGAAAATTTTCTAATGAGTTTTCTACTTTCCCTTTCAGCCTTTTCTGTCACAACGCATGTATTTATAACAAAGATGTCTGCCTCGTCTACTTTTCTGGTAACTTCAAATCTTTCATCAAGCAGTAGATTTTCTATCATAAGCTGTGTATCATACTGATTTACTTTGCAACCAAGTGTGTGAAAATAAACCTTAATTTTCTTCAACCCAGATCACCACTTTTAAAGAATATAAGTGAAGAGATAACTACAGGAGCAACTTCTGCCCTTAATATTCTATTACCAAGTCCAATAGTAACAAATCCATGTTCTTTTGCCATTTCAACCTCTTTTTGACTCCAGCCGCCCTCATTTCCAATAAGAGCAATAACACTTCCCTCTACCTTCATGTCTTTTAAAAATTTTTCTCTCTCAAGTTCCCAAAAAAGGAGTTTATTTTTGAATCTATCTGAATTTTCTATGATAAAGTCTTCAAAGCTTGAAACTTCATGAACTTCTGGAATTATATCTCTCTTTGAGAGCATAGCCTCTTCTTTAGCTATTCTTCTCCACCTATCAATTTTCTCTTTTCTCACTTTAACAATAGTTCTCTCAGAGATTATGGGGAAGAATTCTATCACTCCTAATTCTGTACATGTTTTAATTACCTCTTCAAATTTCCTTCCCTTAGGTAGTGATTGGGCAATAGAGAGAGGAAGGTTTGGTTCAAACCTTATTTTTACTTTTTCTTTTAACTTTACAAGAACTTCATTATCTTTAAATTTCCATATTTCTCCTTTAAACCTTTCCCCTCTTCCAACTACTACAAAAATTTCTTCCCCGGTTTTTAGTCTAAGAACTCTTATTATATGATGGGCATCTTCTCCTGTTATTCTAACAACATCTCCCTTTTTTGAGAATACAAAGAACTGATGCACTATATTTGCTCCAATGCTTTTTTTATCCTTTTTGCATATCTTTCAAGTAATCTGAACAGTCTTTCAAAATCTATTCTCTTGGGTGTAAAAAATCCTATTCCACCTTCCACATATTCGTCTTTTATATACGGTAGATTTATAAGTACAGTTTTTTCAAATGTAAGCTCAGGTGCTTCCTCTCCCAGGAGAACAAGGAGTCTCTTAAATTCTGAAAGGAAGTTTATAAGGGAGTTCGTCTTGTCTCTATCCTCCATAAAGGAAACAAAGGTATCTATGTCTTTGGAGAGTTTTACTTCTTCATAGTTTAAAATATTTCTAATTCCTTTTATATACATTTCTCCAAGTTCCTTCCTCTTTCTTCTCTCATCAATAACCTTTCTTATTTCGGAAATGAGTACTGGATAGATTCTTTTCCACTTCTCAATAAACTCATCATTTGAGGAATCTAACCATTTTAAAACATATTTTTTAATCTCTGCAAGTATATCCTCCTCAATCTCGTCATCAGAGTTTATTATATGTTCTTCTACCTTATCTTCTCCTATTATTATAAAGAGAATTTTTCTCTTGGAGCATTGGATAAGGTGAACATTTTTTATTTTCTCATTCGTTGGCACCGTATAGAAGAAAAATGAAATTGCATTTGTAAGTTTTGAAAGGTGTGTTAAGAACGCATCTATGGAGAGTTCTTTATCAAGGAGCATTAGATCTGTTATATCCCTATCTATTTTTAAAGAGGAAGCCATTTTCATTCTTTCAACCACCTTGTTTATATAAAATTTTAAAGCTTTATTTGTTGGTATCCTTCCAGAGGATGGGTGTAGTTGATTCAAATATCCCTCTTCTTCCAATGAGGAGAAGTAATTTCTTACTGTGGCTGGAGATATATCAAGTGAATACTTGGTAACCAGGGTCTTCGACCCAACAGGTTGTCCTGTTTCAAGATATTCCTTAACAAGGAGAAACAGGATGTTTTCTTTCTTCTCTTTGTATCCTCTCATCAATTACATTATATCAAATGAGAAAACACCTCGTTTGATAAGAGAATTCCTTCATCAGAAAGTCTTATGGTTTCCTTATCTTTTATTATAAGACCCATTTCTTGAAGAGTCTTTAATCTCTTAGTGAAATCTCGTGAAAAGTCATCTAATCTATATCTTTTTAATGATACTCCTTTTATC
>QMOO01000023.1 GCA_003648245.1 Caldisericota bacterium | reverse complement strand
GTCTATAGGCGCATCAATAAGAACAAAGCCTTTCTTAGTCTGAAGAACTCCAATGTTTGTAGTCTCAGAAATGTAAAAAATTCCTTCTTTAATCTTTCTTAGCTCCATATATTAAATATAGCACTTTATGTTAAAATTATTTATGAGTTTAAAATCACCGAAAGGAGGTGAGAAAATGGCAGAAAGTATATGGGATAAGATCAAAAAGGGACTTCAGGTTGGTGCTGAAAAAACGAAAGAGTTTGCTCAGATAGCTAACTTAAAGAAGGACATTCTCTTCCTCGAGACAAAGAAGAGTGGGAAATTCAAAGAACTAGGAGAAAAAATATACACTCTCTTTAGAGAAGGAAAAAAAGGAGACGAGATTCTCGAATTTGTAAACTCAGTGCTTGAAGAAATTAAAGAAATAGAGGAAGAGATAAAGGCAAAGAATGAGGAGATAGAAAAGATAAGAAAAGAAGCCCAAATAAAAGAAGAGGAAGTTAAAAAAGTAGAGGAAGAAGTTAAAAAGACAGAAAAGGAGGAAAAGGAAGAGTAGATGGAAGAAGTTGTTGAAAAATTTGTTGAACTTGCAAGAATTCCTTCACCATCAGGCAAAGAAGAGAAAGTAAGAAAAAAAATTCTTGAACTTTACTCTGAACTTGGAAAATGGGAAGTAGATAAAACTGGGAACATGTATCTTTCTATAGGGGAGGGCGAAAAAGCCCTCTTTTTAAATGCACACATTGATACTGTGCCTGTGGAGAAGGATGAGATAAAGGTAATTATCGAGGACGGAGTAATAAAAACAGATGGAACTACAATTCTTGGAGCAGACGATAAATCTGGTGTAGTTGCTATACTTGAAGCTGTAAAAAGAAAAAAAGGCTCTTTTACAGGAAGAATAGATATTGTTCTAACGGTGGGAGAGGAAGTAGGGTTAGATGGTGCGAAAAGTATAGAGACTGAAAGAATAAAGGCAAAAGAAGGGTATGTTCTTGACTCCCATGGAAGACCTGGCTATGTTATAGCTTCATCTCCATTCCACAACACCATGAAGTTCTTTGTATACGGAAGGTCAGCTCATGCAGGAGTTGAACCAGAAAAAGGAATAAATGCAATTCAACTTGCCTCCAGGGCTATAAGCAAATTAAATTTAGGAAAGATTGATTTTGAAACCACTGCAAACATAGGCTTCATAAAAGGTGGAGCTGCAACAAATGTAATACCTAATTACACTGAAATCTGGGGTGAGGCAAGAAGTAGAGAAGAAGAGAAACTTATAAAGATAACAGATGAAATAATAGATACATTCATTAAAGAGGTGGAGTCTGGTGAAGGAAGAATAGAGTACAAACTAAACAGGGAATACAATGGATATAAATTAGATGAGAATGATAGATTAATAGAAATCATAAAAAGAATATCAAGGAAACTTTCATTTGAATTTATACTTGAGCCATCCATGGGAGGATCTGACGCTAACATATTCTATACAAAGGGAATAAAGTGTGCTGTTCTTGGAACAGGCATGACCAATGTTCACACTCCAAATGAGACAATTCTTGTGGAGGATCTTATAAATTCAGAAAAAATGGTAGAGGAGATAATAGTAGAGTACTTTAAAGAGTAAAAATGGAAAGAAAAATCTCAGAAAAAGTTGTCTTTAATGGAAGACTCCTTAAAGTTGTTTTAAGAAAAGTTCTTGTTAATGGTGAAAGGGAGAGTGAAAGAGAACTGGTGTTTCATCCAGGAGCTGTGGGTATAATACCAGTTAAAGGTGAAAGCGTTATTCTTGTGAAACAGTTCAGGTCTCCCATTGAAGAAGAGCTTGTTGAGATACCTGCAGGTAAGTTAAAGAAAGGGGAAGATCCAGAGGAGTGTGCAAAAAGGGAACTTCTGGAAGAAACTGGTTTTGAGGGAAATCTTAAAAAAATTGGCTCTTTTATTTCTTCTCCAGGTTTTACAAATGAGGTAATACATATATTTCTTGCAAGAGATATAAAATTTAAAACAAAAGAATTTATGCACCCTGGCGAGATAGATAAAGTTATTGAGGTTCCGTTGAAAGAAGCCTTTGAAATGCTTGAAAAAGGAGAAATAAAAGATCTTAAAACAGCTTTTGCACTCTCGTATCTTAAGGCGAACTATGGATCCCTTTGAAAATTTCTTTTACTTTCTTGAAGTAGAAAGAGAATACTCAAAAAATACAATATCTGCATATAAGAATGATTTAAGAAGTTTCAAAGAATTTCTTAATGGCAAGGATCCTCTTAAGGTCACAAAAAGAGATATCTTTGAATTTTTAATGAAGCTTTCAAAAAGGAGACTTAGACCCACAACTCTTAGAAGGAAAATTTCCAGTGTAAGGTCCTTCTACGCCTTTCTCTTGAAGGAAGGAAAAATTGAAAATGATCCCACAGTTGACATCTCTCTCCCAAAAAAGGATAAAAGACTTCCTGAAGTTTTATCTCTGGAAGAGATAGAAAAAATACTCAATGTAATACCGGAAAATTCTTTTAGAGGAAAAAGAGATAGAGCCATAGTGGAGTTACTGTACAGCTGTGGTTTAAGAGTCTCTGAACTTACAGGTCTCAAGGTTAAAGACATTGATATGGAAAATGGGTTTTTAAAGTGTTTTGGTAAGGGCAGTAAAGAAAGAATTGTTCCCTTCGGAGAGAGAGCAAAGGATGTTTTAAAGGAATATCTTAAAGAGAGGGGAAAAAAGAACATTACATCAGAATATCTCTTTGTCAGTAGAAAAGGCGAAAGAATACTCAGACAATTTATTAATGCAATTCTTAACAAATACGCAAAGAAAGCAAGAATAAGAAAAAAGGTTCATCCACACATGCTAAGACATTCCTTTGCAACACATCTACTGGAGAGAGGCGCAGATTTAAGAAGTGTGCAGGAACTTTTGGGTCATGTTGATATATCAACAACTCAAATTTATACTCATCTTACAAAGGAGAGATTGAGGGAAGTTTATCTCTCCTCGCATCCTTTATGGAGGAAGGAAAATGGAAATAAAAAGAGTCATAGTAGTAATTCTTGACGGAGTAGGAGCAGGAAACGCTCCTGATGCAGAAAAGTATGGAGATAAAGGAGCGAATACTCTACTTCATGTCCTTGAGGGATCGGGTTTTAAATTCCCGAACATGAGCAGACTGGGGCTTATGAACCTTCTCTATAAGAAGGAAGAGAAAGTAGAAGGCTCCTTTGGACTTCTTGAAGAAGTATCACCTGGTAAAGATTCCACCACAGGTCATTGGGAGCTTATGGGAGTACCCCTTGAAAAGCCTTTTCCTGTTTATCCAAAGGGTTTCCCGGAGGAGATAATAAAAGAATTTGAAAAGAAAATTGGTAGAAAGGTGCTATGGAACAAACCTGCTTCTGGAACAGAAATAATAAAGAAACTCGGGGAAGAACACATAAAGACAGGTTATCCAATAGTGTATACTTCTGCTGATTCTGTATTTCAGATCGCAGCACATGAAGATGTTATTCCTGTAAAAGAGCTTTACAAAATGTGTGAAATTGCAAGAGAGATACTAAAGGGTGAACATGCTGTAGCAAGAGTGATTGCAAGACCGTTTACAGGAAAACCAGGACACTTCTGGAGAACACCTGAGAGAAAAGATTTTTCCCTTCCACCACCAAAGGATACACTTCTTGATTTGATGATAAAGAAAGGATTCAAGGTTTTTGGAATAGGAAAAGTTTATGATCTCTTTGCTCACAGAGGTTTTTCTGAAACGGTACATGTTGATAACAACACTGAAAATATGGCAGAGCTTCTTAAAGCAACAATTGATAGAAAGGATGTACACCTTATATTTACAAACCTTGTGGATTTTGATATGAGATATGGACATAGAAGAAACCTATGGGGTTTCTCAAGTGCGCTTCTTGAATTTGATGGATTCCTTGGAAATTACCTTCCTTATTTAACAGATAATGATTTATTATTTATAACAGCGGATCACGGAAATGACCCAACATTTAAAAAACACACAGATCACACAAGAGAGAGGGTTCCTGTATTTATCTATGGTAAGGGAATAAAGGAGAATAACTTTATTGGGATAAGAAAATTCTCTAATCTTGGAGCAACCATAGGTGAAGTATTCGGGATAAAAACACATTCTGGAAAAAGTTTCTTAGCTGACATTGTGGTATAATATATATAGAACCTGGGGGCGAAAGGACTTCGACACGGAACGGAGGTTTAAATCTGCAGGTGAGGTTTGAGGGAACCTCTTAAAACCCTCAAGAAGAAAAAATGCCAACACAAACTATGCATATGCAGTAGCTTAATCTCTACTGCCGGTTAGGTGAGCTGGCCTGTCTCCTTGCCCTCATCTAACCGACGCCAAAAGGAGACCTGCCTTCACCTGCTCCTCAGGGGTGAAGGTTGAATCTACTGAGGATACGCTCTCCTTCCTCTGCCTGTGGAGGAAGAAGAGAAGAGAAAGACTCACAGGCTAAGCCTGTAGAAGATTTAAACTGAACTTCCGTGGACGCGGGTTCGATTCCCGCCGCCTCCACCAAATTTAATGGATATAAACAAATTTATAATTGATTTAGAAATATCATCTCTACTTCATGACATTGGGAAACTCTCCCATGAATTTATATTAAGCAAGGATCCTGATTCTCCAATAAAAGATTCCCACGCTGTCTTAATACTCAAGGACCCTTTTCCACCAAATCTAAGAAAATTCCTTTTTACTCCCCTAAAAGAAAAATTTAGCGGAATTGATTTAATCTCAGATGGTATTGCTCCAATACATTTTATCTGTGCACATCATGGATGTGAAAGATGTAAACTTAAGGAAAAATGCAGAACATTTGATAAAAATCCTTTCATTAAACTACTTCAAATAGCTGATAGATTTGATTCATCAAATCCCCCGAATTCAGGTAAACAGGAATTTAATGAAACCTTCCTTTCGGACTTCTTTTTAAAGGAAAAAAGGGTGGATTATGTTAGATTATCTTACTTAAGAATAAGACTTGAGAAATTCGTTGACTTATTCTTTAAGGAACTAAAGAGAGATAAGATAATATGGGGTTTAAAGCTTTTCCTTAAGGAAGGGATATCAGATACAAGAAGAGGAGCAAATGACATAGACCTCTTTTCCCACTCCTATGCAGTGAGCTCAATATTCAAGGCATTACTCTTTGACTATCTTTACTTTGGTTATCCTTTTCCCGAAACTATATTTGATGTAAACTTAAAGTTTCTAAAAACAGGGAGAAAAGAAAAAAGAAGGATTGAAGAAGAGATTGCCTTTGGAAACGAAATCTTTTCCATAGAAGATACAAGCTTCTTTCTAATCGGGCAGGGAATTGATAAACTCTTTCTTAAATTGCACAGCATAGAAGGAGAAATAGTGAATGAAGTCTTTGTGAAAAAAACAGAAAAAATTTACCCGCATCCATTAAAACCGGATGAAATTCTATCCACAGTGCTTGTAAAAACCCCACAGGATACAGGGATGACCTTTGAGGAAATGGTAAATGGAGTTAAAGAAATAATTGATTTTGGAAGATATAAAGAACTTGAAAAATTAAAAATCAGAGAAAAGGGACTTAGAAAACACATTAAAAATTTAAGAAAGGGAAACAAGAGCGAGGAGGAAAAGTTAAAATTAAAAATACTTAGAAAGGTCCGAAGTAGAATTAATTATCTTAAGAGGGTGGTCAAAGGTAAAGCAAACATTAAAAAAATAGAGAAATTCCTCTCTCTCACATTAGCACCTATAAGACCCCCATCAATAAACAGGTTTTCTGAGTTTTTGTTATCACTTATGAATAAAAAGAAAATGAATATAAGAGAAATAACGCTCAAGCTGTTCTTAAATAAACCTGTTACCATTTCAAGGATAGTTAAATATGGTTCTGATCTAAAAAAGGTAAATTCCTTAGAAGAGATAACCAAGTTCTATGGAAAAATAAGATTTGGCAGAAGATACGTTAAAGGAAAATATTTAACTGTAAAGGGAATCAAATTAGAGAAAGAAAAAGCGAAAATAAGATTTGACGATTTTGATATAGAGATTCCTCTGTTTTATAATGGAAAAGAGGTGGACAGATTAAATCTCTATTTTTTTCTAAAAGGAAAAAGAAATGGGAATTTATCTTTCTACCTGGGAAAGGGAAGGAGTTTAGTGCATATAACAGAGATTAAGGAAGGTGATAGAATAAAGATTATAAGACCTTAAGGAGGCATTATGGGAAGTGATAGAAGCAAGGTTGAACTTTCTGGATTTGTAGCAAAAAATTATGATATATTGATGAGTCTACTGACCTTTGGTGGATATTCAAGGCTTATAAAGGGAGCTATTGATAAGATGGATCTAAAGGAGGGAGACAAAGTTATTGACTTTGGGTGCGGAAGCGGAAAAAATGCCATTTTGATGCTAAAGAAGATGAAATTTAATGGAGAGATAGTGGGTGTTGATATATCAAAAGAGATGCTCGAAGCGGCAAAGAGAAGAAGTGAAAAGTATAAAAATTTTAAAGTTTTTGATGGAAGAATTGAAGAGGACTTACCCTTTGAGAATGAATTTGACCATGTTTTTATGTCCTTTGTATTTCATGGATTTGAGGATTATGATAGAGAAAAAATTTTAAAGAATGCCTATAAAAGTCTAAAGGATGGAGGGCAACTTAACATACTTGATTACTCTGAGTTTGATATTGATACGGCAAATTTTATAGTAAGATGGTTCTTTAAAAAGTTTGAATGTCCGCTTGCCTTTGAATTTATAAAAATAGATTTATCAAAATATGTAGAAAATTTCGGTTTCAAGGTAGAAAAAGAAATTCCATTAGCCTTTGGATATATAAGACTGCTTGTGACAAGAAAAACTTTATGATTCCCTTTTAATAACTATTCTTCCAAGAATTAAACCAACAAAGCTAACACCCATTAAAACCTCAAGAATTGTAAGAATCTTTGTGAGCGTATGGAGGGGGATAATATCTCCATAGCCCAGAGTTGTTATTGTGACAAAACTAAAGTAGATAAAATCAAAGAGTCTTACACCTCCATAGGTTAGTTTATGTGCAGGGATTATATAAAAACTTTTGGGATCATAGAGGTAAAAGGAATAGTATTTAATCCCGAAAAAGACTACAAGACCTACAAGTGCAATTATAATAACTGCAATAACCTTTGCTCCTGTAAGTTTTCTTGTAATAAAGAATAGAAACCAGAGCCATAGAATCGAAACCCCCACCATGAAAAACAGAAATAGATAGATCCTCATAATTTTACCTCCTTAAATTTTTTGAGGGATAACTTATTATACCCTCTTTATTTTATAACTCCTCTCTCCTAAACCTATTTCTTCAGCATATTTAAGTTGAGTTTCTCCGGATAGGTGGTGAATATGATAGAATTTGTCTTCTCCAATAAGGGGTATTTCTTTAACTGATGTATCAGGAAGTGCCGGTGCATTCTTTATTGCATCAAAAGATGCTTGTTCTACAGACAATATATCTTTTGAACCAAAAACACCCACATCAGGAATAATGTTTGCATCATGCCATGGAAGACAATCGCAGTCTGGAGATACATCTACAACAAAATTTATAAAAGATACCTTTGGCTTTTTAATTTTTAAAACCCCGAAGGCATACTCTGCCATTTTTTCTTCAAGTTTCTCAGTTGGTTCTTCCCATACAATACTTATTGCACCTGTGGGACATACAGTCACACACTCTCCGCATCCTGTACATCTATCATAGTCAATATCTGATTTTCCATTAACGATTTTTATAGCATCCTCGGGACAGTGTGACGCACACTCTCCACATCCTATACATTTCTCTTCATTAAATGGTGGTTTGAAATCTGCATGCTGAACTTGTTTTCCAGCTCTTGTAGCACACCCCATGGCAACATTCTTTATAGCTCCTCCAAATCCAGCCATCATATGGCCTTTGAAGTGGGTAAGAACAAGAAGGTAATCGGCATCAACAATGGCACCTGCAATTTTAACAGTTCTAAAATACTTTAAATTTACAGGTATTTCTTGATAATATTGACCTTTAATTCCATCAGCGATTATCACAGGGCAACCTATAGATGCATAGGAAAATCCATTGTAAACTGCTGTGTTTAAGTGGTCCACTGCATTTGACCTTGAACCTTTGTAAAGAGTGTTGGAATCTGTGAGAAATGGTTTGCCACCTTTCTCTTTAATTACATCAACAACCTGCCTCACAAATATAGGTCTTAAAAAACCATGATTCCCAAGCTCACCAAAATGAAGTTTTATGGCTACAAGATCACCCTCATCAATATTATCAGTGAGTATATCTGCTATCTTTCTTATCTTCTTTAAAAATGATCTCTCTTCTGATATAGATCTCATGCTACCAAAATAAACAACACTCACCTTACGCCTCTCTATACTTAAATTTTAAGAATTCGTCTGCTGTTTCTTCAAGCATAAGATACAAAAGTAAATCTCTATGAGTCTTCACATATGAAGGAACTTTCCCAATATTACATAAGGCTGGCTTAAGATAGGATGCTGCCCTGCAATTTAAAATCTCTTCGTCCTTGCCAAGTATTTTTTCCATAAACTCTTTATCAATGGGAACAGGGGTTCTTCCAAAATAACCTTTTATGAGCATTCTAAATTCCTTGCTCACCTGTTTATATCTTTCTCCTGAAAGGACATTAAAGACAGCCTGAGAGCCAATTATTTGACTTGTGGGGGTAACAAGGGGAGGATATCCAGCATCTTTTCTCACCCGTGGAACCTCCTCAAGTATCCTATCAAGAAGATCAAGTTTCCCAATCTGCTTTAACTGGTTGTACAGATTTGTAAGCATTCCCCCTGGAATCTGAGCCTTGATTTGTCTTTCATCTGGTGGCGGAAAATCAAGCTCTGAAAGTAATTTTCTCGTAAGATCTAAGGCTTCGTCAAATTTATCAAGATCCTCGTCTGTAACAATTCTTACTATCTTTTCAACCTTCTTCATGTCAATTTTTTCTACATCAAAATTTCTGTAATACTTTCCATAGTATGGAGAGTATTTTCCAATCTCGTCAAATATCTTAAAAAGTTCTTTATTTATATATGCGAACCTGCTCTTATCAATGTCATGTTCAATTCCCATAAAATCAGCAAAAACAATGAGAACCTCAATGGAAGGATGGGATGCTCCTCCAGCAAAAGGAACAAATGCTGTATCAATAAAATCCACCCCAAGATGCATTGCTATAATCGCATTGAGAGTAGCAAACCCAACTGTAGTATGAGAATGAAGTGTTAAGGGAACTTCCAACTTACTTTTTAGAAGCTTTATGAGTTTATATGCCACCTTTGGTTCAAGAATTCCAGCCATATCCTTAATTGCAATCTGATCACATCCTTCATCTTGAAGGGTAAGGGCAAGGTCAAGGTAATACTTCTCATTAAAAACAGGGCCTGTTGTATAAGACATTGCACCTTCAATTTTTCCTCCATAGGTCTTTGTGGCCATGATGGATGTTTGTAAGTTCCTCCAGTCATTTAAGGCATCAAAAGTTCTTATAAGATTGGATCCAGTTCTAACTGTTTCCTTAACAAATGAAATCACAAGGTCATCTGGATATGGAGAGTATGCAAAAAGATTCTGCCCCCTTATAAGAGTTCGTATATCAAGAAGATTTGATGCAACTTCTCTTATCTTCTCTAATCTTTCCCATGGGTCTTCTTTTAAGTATCTCATGGCGCTATCAAGGGTCGCCCCTCCCCATACCTCCATGCCAGAAAAACCAGAATCAACAATTGGTTTTAAAACTCTTAAAATTTGCTCTGTAGTCATTCTTGTGGCAGCATTACTCTGCTGCCCATCTCTTAAAGTAAGGTCAACAAATTTAACCTTTTTCATTGTTCTTCCTCAAATATGAGGGTAAGAATCATGGGTCTTCTTCTTGTCTTTTTATAAAATAGAGAAGAAAGTGCACCATTTATATCCCTTTCAAGGATATCCCTTGAATAGTTATGATTTTCGTAGAAAATAGTTAAAATTCTATCCCTGGCACTCTGAAGAATTGGTTTAAGTTCCTCTTCTGCAAAGAAACCTCTTGAGGCAAACTTAATATCCTTAAGCCTTCCTTTCTTAACTATAAGAGCAACAGCAACAATCCCCTCCTTTGCAAGAAATCTCCTGTCCTTTAGAACTTCGCTCTCTTCTTTTTCAAAACCAAGACCATCTATAAACAACTCTCCAGAAATTTCCTTTTTCCCTCTCCTCACTCTATCATCATACACAATTAGAGAATCACCATTTTCGAGAATAAATATATTGTTATCCTCAACACCAACATCAAGAGCAATCTTTTTATGTGCATAGAGATGCCTTGTCTCTCCATGAACTGGAACAAAAAATTTTGGTTTTGTCAGCTGAAGCATTATCTTCAATTCATCTCCTGAAGCATGGCCTGATACATGGATTCCTTCTTCCTCTCTATAGATAACATCGGCGCCGAGAGAAAATAGATTGTTCACTGTCCTGTTAACAAACTCTTCATTACCTGGTATAGGATGGGCAGAAATAATAACTGTATCTCCGGGAAGAATTCTTAATCTCTGGTGGGTGGAAGATGAAAGCCTTGTAAGACCTGAAAGAGGTTCTCCCTGACTCCCCGTTTTAAGGATAACAAGATTTTCGTCAGGAACAAGAGGAAGCTCATTTATATCAACAGTTAAACCATCAGGAATATTAAGGTATCCCAGCTTTTTTGCAACACTTATAATGTTTACAAAGCTTTTACCATCAACATGGACCTTCTTTTTTAACTTCCATGATATATCGAATATCTGCTGTATTCTATGAATATTTGTTGAAAAGGTGGTTATTATGATTCTTCCCTTTGTTTTTCTAAAAAGTCTTTCAAGATTGTCGCCGACAATCCTCTCTGAACCAGTAAGACCATCTCTTGTAGCATTAGTTGAATCTGAAAGGAGAAGCAAAACTCCTTCCCTCCCGAGCATTCCAATCCTCTGCAAATCTATTGCTCTTCCGTCAATGGGAGTAGCATCTATCTTGAAATCGCCTGTGTGAAATATAGTGCCACAACCCTTTCTTCTTATAATAAGACCTATTCCATCTGGGATGGAGTGATTAACATACACCCCTTCCAGCTGGAAGGTTCCTATATTAAATCTTTCGCCAGGCTTTATTTCATGCTCTTCATATGGTTTGTATCTTCCAGGAATAACCGTTGAGGCAAGTCCTAAAGTGAGTTTTGTTCCAAAAAGAGGTAATTTAATCTTTTCAAATACAAACTTTATTGCCCCTATATGATCAAGATGTGCATGTGTAAG
>QMOO01000022.1 GCA_003648245.1 Caldisericota bacterium | reverse complement strand
GGATATATTACACTATTTTTTGATTTTGTCAATAGATTAAACAATACATTTTTAAGCTCTTCTAATCTCCTTAACAAAAAACAATGAAATGGATATAAGAGTTACCATTAAACCAAGAAAAGAGAAAAGTCTATCAACAGGTATTTTATCTGCAATAGATGTGAAAATTCCAATGGAAAGAGGAGCAAGACTTCCTGTAACAATGGACATGGTGGAAAAGAGCCTTCCTCTCATTCTTTCCTCTGTAAGTTCCTGCATAAGAGAGATGATGGGACTATTTACAAAGGCAACGAACACTCCCGCTGTGATTATTGAGCTATAAATCATGGTCATATTTTTGAATAAACCAAGGAAAAATACAGAAACTCCTGCTCCTAAAAATCCCATAAGAATGTAAAATCCCTTCCTTTTGACTTTTGCAATGGAGAGGTAAACAAAACCTACCAGCGTACCAACAGAAACTGCAGAATTTAAAAATCCGAAATCCATTACACTTTTCCCGAGAATTTTCTTAACAAAGGGAGCAAGAAGTATTCCCACAGGAGAGAAGAAAAAGTTTATCCATGCCAGAGCAATTATAAGATACAGAATTACTTTGGTTTTTATAATAAAATTTATTCCTTCCTTAAACTCCTGAAACCAGACCTTAAGGTTTAATCCCTCAACCTGTGAGACGAGCTTCTCCTCCAATCTTATAAAATAGATACAGAAAGCTCCTATAAAAAACGAGATGGCATCAAAGATAATTAAAGAGAGCATCCCGAACTTTGCCATAATAAGACCGGATATAGCAGGTCCAATGAGAAAGGAAAGCCTGAAAACAAGCTGCAGTATTGAATTCCCTTTTATAAGCTGATCCTTTGTCAGGATAGAGGGAATTATGGAAGATTGAGATGGCTCAAAGAAGGCAGAGATAAAACCAAGAAGAGCTGATATGAAAAAGATTACGGGAATTGTAAACAACCCCAGAAGGAAGAGAATAGCGCTTATAAAAAGTAAGAATCCACTGAGTAGGTTGGAGAGAAACATGATTTTTCTTCTACTGACTCTATCTATTAAAACTCCAGAAAATATTTTGGTTACAAGATTTGGAACCATAAAGAATATCATTACACTTCCCATAAGAAGGGATGAACCGGTTGTCTGAAGCAAATACCACATAAGAGCTATCTCAAAAACAGCATCTCCCAGGTAAGATATACCCTGTCCTACAAATAGAAGAATAAAATTTTTATTTTTGAATATAGATTTATCCATGTGTTTTTACAGATACCTTTACGTCTCCACTTAAACTTACAAGGTCAATTTTATTCCTGCCTTCACCTATTATAATCTTCTCATCAGATATCTTTTCTCTTACACCATCTTTTAAAATTTTGACATCGCCTCTTTTTGTCTTGAGAGAGATTGAGAGATTATCGCTGTTTATAGAAAGATCTACATCTCCATGATGGCTCTTACCCTTTACGTCCCCTTCAATTAAAGCATCTCTCATTTTGATATCTCCACTGAAGATATTAAACTCAAGACCTTTAATTAAACTTTTCTCTATGTGAACATCGCCTGAATAAGTCTTTAGACTTCCTTCAATTTCACACTCTCTTATGTTTACATCTCCAGATTTTAAATGAAAATTCACGTCTCCCTTCACCCTGATAAGTCTTAAATCTCCACTGGCAGAATCAAGTTCAATTCCTCCTTCAAATTCTTCAATCTCTGTGTCTCCACTTAGGCTTTTAAGTGAGAGTTTACCCTTTATTCCTTTAACTTTAACATCCCCGGAAATCGTATGTATATTAATATCTATCTCCTTGGGTACTTTAATCTTTAAAGCTGGTATGGTAGATATAAGCCTGTTGAAATTGAAATGGGGGAGAAGTTTTACCTTCAATTTACTCATAATCTTTAGTTCATCATCTTTCTCCTCTATATTAACTGTGTCCATTCCTTCCTCTATCTGGACATTGTCTATATCACTTCCTTCTATTTCCAGATCCTGTCTCTCAATATTAATGGAGATTCTCTTATATTTTCCTTTAAGCGCATCCATTGAAGATTCATCATCTCCTTCACTTAAAATTTCCTTTAGCATTTCATTCTTCTCTTCCTCTGTAAGCTTCCCCATCTTAACCAGCTCATCAAGTTTTCTCAAAATCTCCTCATCCATTTTTCTTTACCTCCTTTATCAGTTTTATTGCTTCCTTTGAGGTTATTTCACCTCTTTCCAGTTTTTCTAAAATTTCCTTTATCAATGGATTTTTTGCCTTTTCTTCATACAGACCGAGGGATACAAGAAGCTCTTCAAGTCTTGCCTTCGCTGTTGGATAGGAAATACCAAGTCTTTCCTGAACCTCTTTAAGGTTTCCTCTGGAGATAAGAAAGATGAGAAGGAAATTTTCTTCTTCAGGAGATAGTGTAAGAAATCTACTTAACCTGTAATGTCCCCTAACCACAGTTCCACATTTAGGACATCTAAGTTCGGTTATCTCAAGCATCTCTCCACAGGAAGGACACTTTGATGGAAGTCTCATTTTTTAGCCTCCTTTTTAATTCCAATCTCATTTAAAAAATTAAATCTTACTTTAATAATATTAAAATAAATTTTAACTTTGTCAAGTAATTGAAATTTGGGGAAATTTATTTTATCTTTTAGATATGTATGCGAAAGTAAAGGCAGTGACACACCTGGGTTTGAAAGTGTATGAGATTACTGTAGAAGTGGACATCTCCTCAGGGCTTCCATCTTTTACAATCGTCGGTCTCCCTGATGCTTCAGTTCAGGAAGCCAAAGAGAGAGTAAGGGCAGCTATAAAAAACTCTGGCTTTGATCTTCCTGTAAGAAGGATAACAATTAATCTTGCTCCTGGTGAGATAAAAAAAGAGGGTACGCTCTTTGATTTACCCATAGCCATAGGAATACTTGCTGCATCAGATCAAATTCCAAAGGACAGCGTAGTAGATTATTACTTTGTGGGGGAACTATCCCTTGAAGGAGAGCTCAGGAGGGTAAGTGGCGGACTTCCTTTATCCCTTTTTTTAAAGGGGAAGAATTTTGTAATTCCAAAAGGAAATCTTGTAGAGTGCTCCCTTTCAAAGGAGACAAGATTGTATCATTTTGAAAACTTAACTGAAGTTGTTCTGTTTCTCAGAGGAGAGGAACAAAGAGAACCTGTAGTGAATAGAGATATAGAATTTATAGATAAAGAGTTTGATTTAGACTTTTCAGATGTAAAGGGACATAGATTCCTAAAAAGGGCAATGGAGATTGCCGCAGCTGGAAAACATCATATAATAATGGTTGGGTCTCCTGGTTCAGGAAAGACAATGCTTTCAAGAAGGATGCCAACAATTATGCCTCCACTTGACTATGATGATGCAGTGGAGATAACAAAAATATACTCCATTGCTGGATTATTGAAAGATGGGGAAGATATTATAAAGGTGAGACCTTTTCGTGCACCTCATCACACCATATCCTATGCAGGACTTGTGGGTGGTGGAACAATTCCAAAACCCGGGGAGATAAGTCTTGCTCACAAAGGAGTTTTATTCCTTGATGAGCTTCCTGAATTTAGAAGAGATGTCTTAGAGGTTTTAAGACAACCACTTGAAGATGGATATATAACAATATCCCGGGTAAAAAGTAGCCTTGAATTTCCGTCAGATTTTTTACTTGTTGCGGCAATGAACCCCTGTCCCTGTGGTTACTATGGGGACCCGGAAAAGGCATGCACATGCTCTATAGGAGAGATAAAGAGATACAGAAGGAAAGTATCTGGACCGCTATGGGATAGGTTCGATATAAAATTAAAGGTGCCAAGACTTACAGATACAGAGATCTTTGAAAAAAAGGAAGCAGAGAGTTCGGAAAAGATCAGGGAAAGAGTTAAAAAAGCCTGGGAAATTCAGAAAGAAAGATACATTAAAGAGAAGATTAAATTTAATGGGAGACTAACTCCAAAACTTATCAAAAAATATATCCCCCTTACTGAAGAGGCTGAAAGGACACTCAAGAATGCGTTAAAATCATTGAAACTTACGCTAAGGAGTATGGACAAAATAGTGAAACTTTCAAGAACCATTGCAGATCTTGAAGGAGATGAAAAGGTAAATACTTCACACCTGCTTGAAGCAATAAGTTATCAAAGGTATTCTCTATCAGATGACATTTAAAATAGTTGATTTAACTCATACAATAGATGAAGATATTCCAGTATTTCCAGGAGATCCACATATTAGAATTGAAAAGGTAAAAAATATAGAAAGAGATGGCTTTAACTTAAATTATATACATATGGGAGAACATACAGGAACACACATCGGAACACCACTGCATTTTATAAAGGATGGTTTTGACACATCAATGATTCCTTTGGAACTTTCACTTGTAAAATCAATAGTGATAGATATAAGTAAGAAAGCTCAGTTAAACAGAAACTATTTATTAAATATCTGCGATATAGAAATGTGGGAAAAAATTCATGGAGAGATAAGAGAAAAGTGCGCCCTTGTAAGGACAGATTGGGATAAATTCTGGAAAACGAAAGATTACCTTGGAATAGATACTCATGGAATTATGCACTTCCCTGGAATAAAACCTGAGGCGGTAAGTTTTCTTATTAAGAAAGGAATCAAAATAATAGGAATAGATACTCATGGTATTGACGGTGGGATGAGTAAAAAATTCGAATCAAACAAAATCTTATTTGAAAATGGCGGCATACATATTGAAAATTTAAGAAACCTTGACAAACTTCCGGAAAGAGGTTTCTACATATTCTTGGGCTCATTGAAAATCAAAGGTGGTTCAGGTAGTCCCGCAAGAATTATTGCTCTTTTGGATACTTATGCTTATTAGTATAAACTCATCCTTAAACAGGTTGTGTTAAAAACGATAAGACAAAGCAGCATTAAATATTAAAGAGAATAAAGCATAAAAACAAATTTACTGTTTCATTAATTACAGCTTTACTTCTTTTAACAAGGGTTTCTTATATATAAGAAGATTTCAAATTCTTCAAGCAATGTAAAAAGTGATGTATTTGTGGGGGAAGTTAATGGAGAGAACCTATCTTTTCGAATGTTATACTTCACTATTTTTGAAGATAAAGAAGAATTGAGAAAAGAGTTGATAGAGGAGTTAAGGAGTAAAGGGGATATAAAAATATTAAATATTAAATAAGGATAAGGTGATAAATTTAAAGAATGAAATTCCATAAAAAAATCCCCCTCCAATTCTGGAGGGGGAGATAATTTAAAGGTCACCCATTGTTAAAGCCATGACTGCCTTTTGAACATGGAGTCTGTTCTCTGCAATATCATAGATTATAGACTTTGGTGAACTTGCCACCTCATCAACCACTTCATTGTTCCTATCCACCGGCATTGGATGAATGAAATATGCATCGTTTGTGAGCTTCATAAGTTCAGTAGTTAAAGTCCAGTCCCTGTGCTTTTCTGCCATCTCAATCTCAGCCTCTTTTCCTATCTCATATCTCTTTGGACTCATCCAGTTTCTTGCGTAAACAACATCTGCACCCTGAAGTGCCTTCCTTAAATCATTTAAATCTCCAGAAATTATTTCAAAGTCTCCCCCTGTCTTTTTTGCGTTATTCTTCACCATATCCATGATCTCTGGATCGAGATCATATCCTTCTGGATAAACAAGTTTTATATCCATACCAAACTTTGATGAGATAAGGAGATTAGCATGTACAGATGACCAGGAACGAACCATCGTAGAGTATCCCCACATCATAACAAGCTTCTTTCTTTTAACATCACCCATATGCTCAAGAAGACCAAGTATATCTGCAAGAGCCTGACATGGATGGTACTTATCATGAGCCATGGATACAACAGGAACAGAAGCATATTTTGCATACTCTCTTAATACATAATCACCCTGACCATACTCCTCTATGGCATCTTCAAGAAGTCTAATTCCAATACCTGCTGCATATCTACTCATAACATTTGCAGCATCTTCAATAGTCTCTCCGGCTTTTTTCTTTGTTTTAAGTCTCATGCTTTTTGGTTCAAGAAACTGAGCATGACCACCTAACTCTGTCGCTGCTGCTTCAAAGGATTGTCTTGTTCTGACACTGGGATTGTAGAAGAGCATAAGAAATGTTTTCATTAAAAGTGCATTTCTGTAAGGATTAGTGAATCTCGCTCTCTTCATCTCTCTTGCAACTTCAAGAGTTTCCATAATTTCAGAAAGAGACCACTCCTCAATTGTAATTAAATCTCTTCCATGAAGTCTGTGCATAATTCCCTCCTTTCCCTTATTTTATAAAAATAAAAACCGCAGAGGAAAATTCATACTCCTCTGCGGTTCATTTTCTTCTCTCTCCTTTTTAGTTATTAGTCTGGAACAATGGTTGTTCCTGCTTTACCCTCAAGGGTCTCAAGGTACTTTGTGGTAAGAGAAATATATGCTCTACTTCCACCTGCTTCAAGGAATTTAATTATTGCCAAGATCTTTGGTCCCATACTTCCAGGCGGGAAGTGTCCCTCTTCATAGTACTTCTTTGCTTCAGAAAGGGTTAAGTGTCTTAAATCAACCTGTTTTGGTGTTTGATAGTAAAGTTTTGCTCCATCTTCTCCTGTAAATATTGTAAGGGTTACCTCAACATCCTCTCCTCTCTCTTTCGCTCTCTTAAGTAGCATCCTACCAAGAAGGGATGAAGCAAGATCCTTATCTATTACCGCTTCAACTCCACGATATATCTTAAGTCCTTTTGGTCCCTTAAATTCTATTCCATAATTGCATTTGTACACTCCGTTCTCGTCAGGTTTAACTTCTACAACTGGAATTCCTCCTCCACCTACAGTTATAGGAATATCTCCTTTCTCAAGTGCTGCTTCAACTGCTTCAATTTCTACTATATCAAGAGGTTCTGGGGATGGAACAACCCTACGCCACAGCTCATTACCCTCTTCATCCTTCTTGTATAATTTAACAGTCCAGCCTTTTTCCTTTGCTCTCTTAAGAGCCTCTTCCTTTGAGTATGGAGGTCCAACATACTTTGTTGGATTTTTAAATCCTGGATCATCTTCACTTACAACAACCTGAGTTACAACTGCAGTAACAGTTTTGTCAATGCCGTTTGCCTTCAATTCGTTTCCAAGAATCTGACCAATCATATAACCCATGGCACCCTGTGTATCTGCACCACATACATCAAGGGGAAGTGGGGGAAGAACATTGCTTGCAATTTCAGATCTAAGCAAAACATTTCCCACCTGAGGACCATTACCATGAGTAATTATAAATCCATCCTCTGGAAATTCCTTAACAATCTTTGCTATGTGTCTACTTGTTTCACGGGTTCTGTTCCATTGCATTGGAATATCAGGAATGATGGGCTTTCCATGTTCATCCTTCAATCCAACTGGTGATACTTCATTTCCTCCAAAAGCGAAAATCCTTATGTGTTTTTTTGCCACTTCTAATACCTCCTTTTACTTGTACTTCTTAATTAGTCCTACTCTCTCATTGAACTCTCTAATGAGTTCGTCCCACTCTTTGTAAGAGTTAAATTTTTCTTTCCAGTAGTTATCATTATACCATTGCTCGTTAAGTTCCTCTACACTCTTCCCTCTCTGTTCAACCCAGGTAAAATATTTTAGATTATGCATTCTTCTTCTGTCCCAGTATGATAATTCGAGCATCCAATCAACAGATGCATTCATCAACACATCTTCAAAATCCTTTGCCGCATCAATCTCTTTATACTCTCCTCTCTCCTCTCTCAACTCCTCTATTCTTGATTTGTAAAGTTCCATAGAATCGGTTGCTACTGTAAAGATCACATCATTCTCTGTCATTTCATAGTATTTTGCCATCTTTATAGAACCAATTAAATTGGCAGTGGATGAAATTCCGAGTAGATCAAGATTGTTCACCAATTCTTCTGGAACTCCCATCTTTATTAGATATTTTCTTCCCTCTGGTTCATTGAAGAGCCTGATCAATCTTATACTATCTTCGTCATCAATATCAACAACCATATCAATGTTCTTCACATCAAAAACCCATGGAACATGTTTATCTCCAATTCCTTCAATCCTGTGTGCTCCATATCCATTAAGAAGAAGTGTAGGACACTGGAGAGCTTCTCCTGCACCAATCTTTACCCTCGGAAACTTCTCTCTCAAATAGTTTCCGCAACCAAGGGTCCCTGCAGAGCCCTGAGTAAGAAATAGAGCACTGAATTTATCATTTTCTTTTCTGATACTAAAATAAACTTCTTCCATGGCTGGTCCTGTTACCGCATAGTGCCATATTGGATTACCGAATTCATCAAACTGATTTAACACCACAATCTCGTCAGGATACTTTCTCTTTAACTCCTCACTCTTATCAAAGACTTCCTTTACATTGCTCTCACTTCCTGGTGTTGGATATATCTCTGCACCAATACTTTTTAGCCAATCAAATCTCTCCTTGCTCATACCTTCAGGAAGAACGGCAATTGCCTGGCATCCAAGAAGATAAGAGTCGTATGCACCACCTCTGCAGTAATTACCTGTTGAGGGCCATAGAGCTTTCTGCTTTGTGGGATCAAATTCACCTCTTATAAGTTTTTCCACAAGTGGTCCGAAGGTCGCACCTACCTTATGCGAACCAGTTGGAAACCACTTACCAATAAGCATAACTATTCTTGCTTTAACCCCGGTAAGTTCTTCTGGAAATTCAATGAAGTTTACACCATTGAAACCTCCCCCAAACTTTTTAGGTTCATTCTTCCAGGTAATTCTAAAAAGATTTCTTGGATGAAGATCCCATAAACCAATGTTTTTAAGTTCTTCCTTTATGCCCTCTGGAATCTTTTCTGGATTCCGCATTTCCTCATATGTGGGAATTATTATGTTTTTCTCTCTTGCTCTCTCTATGGTTCTTTTTAAAACTTCTTCGTTTACTTTTAATTTCATACCTACCTCATAATAAGAGCCATTATTGCCTTCTGTGCATGGAGTCTATTTTCAGCCTCGTCAAACACAACAGATTGAGGACCATCCATGACCTCATCTGTTACCTCAAACCCTCTATCTGCTGGAAGGCAGTGCATATAGATTGCATCAGGTTTGGCAATGGCCATCTTCTCTTTATCACAAATCCAATCCTTGTTCTTCTCAAAAAGTTCCTTTATCTTGGTAAAATCTGGCTTAGGAGATTCTGGTGGAATAAAATGCTTGCTCGTCCATGATTTGGGATAAACAATATCCGCATCTTTGAAAGCTTCTTTCATATCATTCACAATCTCAAAGCTTCCACCATACTTTCTAACATTCTCTTTAACAGCATCTATTATATTATCATCAAGCTCAAATCCCTCTGGATGAGCAAGAGTTATGTTTAAACCGAACTTTGAAGCAACGGTTATAGCGCTCTGTGGAACTGCAAGGGGTTTCTCAGGAGAGGGTGAGTATGCCCAGCTCATGACAAATTTCTTTCCTCTCAAATCTGGACCTTTTTTCTCAATCATTGTCATAATATCTGCCATACCTTGACATGGATGATAGACATCATCTTCCATATTTATAACTGGAATATCTGCCCATCTGGCAAATTCCCTTATCATCTTGTCCGCTTCTCCATAAACCCAGTCAACTGGCTCTCCATAGCAACGGATTGCAATTGCCTCTCCCATCCTTGAGAGAACCCTTGCAACATCAGAAACTCTCTCAGTTGTGTAGGCGATCTCTCTCCCTGGAAGTGCAGGGGTATAAATCTTTTTTGGGTCAAGGAAGTGAGCATGCCCTCCCAATTGAAACATTCCAGCTTCAAAAGAGTTTCTCGTTCTTAATGACTGGTTATAAAAAATCATGAAAAGGGTCTTACCATCAAGAAGCCTGTGTGGTTCCCCCACAGCTCTCTTTCTTTTGAGATCAAAAGCCACCTCAAGAATTGTTTCAAGCTCCTCTTTAGTATAATCGAGATCAGTAATCCAATCCCTTCCTCTAAAGCTCTCAGTCTTCATTTTATTCCTCCTTTTCGTTGTTGTGTTATATGATTATTTTAAAACTCTCTAAGATTATGTCAATAAACTATCTTAAATACCAAAGGGGCCTCCACCTCTCTCTACAAGGGGAAGGAACATAAAAACTGTACCAAGAACTATAAACAATAAACCAAAGTTCGACTTATTAACAAGGAATATTCCCATTATAAAGAAAACCACTCCAAATATTAAAAATTCTATGTTTCTTCTCTTTTTACTTTCCCTCATTTTAATCTCCTTCCTGTTTAGATTACAACATAATTATACAAGAACCCCTCTCTTCTGAGAATATCTTTTTGAAACAAATTTGTTTCTTATTTGTATTATTTAATAAAAGGAGGAATTTTATGAGAAAAATTTATTTAATTGTGTTCGTTTTGTTAATACCAATATTGTCTTTAAATTTTACCTATCTTGAGAAACTACCCTTTATAAAAATAAGTGGTGAAATAGTATCAGAGAATGAATCAGAGTTTTCTCTGGAATTTGATAGAATGGGGTTTTTAATCCTGGACGGAAAGACTATAGATATATCAGGTGGAAACACTATTATGAGGGTTAAAAAAGAGGGAGATAGATTTAAAACAAACCTATATTGTGGGGATAGATTTGGGGTTGGAGCTAATGTATATGTGGAAATAAGAGAGATTAAGAGACCAGAAAAGTACATGGTGCCGGGAAAGGATCTTTCTACATCTTTTGAATTTGATACAGATTCAATGGAGGTTAGTGTTAACATAAATCTCTATAATGAGCCCGTTGTGCCAATGGTCCTGGTTATAGATAATGGGATTGAAGAGAAAAGGATACCTGTAGAAAAGAGCATGAAAATAACAGAGAAACTTAAAGAAGGGGATAATAAAATTTATATAAGCACTTTTCTTAAACCACTGAATATTGAAATCTCCAGAACAGAGATCATAATAAACTTCAAAAAAATGGATGTTCTCAAATTAACTATAGGAAAAAAAGAAATGTGGAATGGCGGTAAGGTAAGTTTTATGGATACTTCGCCATTTATTATATCTGGAAGAACCTTTGTTCCCATTAGATTCGTTTCTGAAAGCCTTGGAGGAACTGTTCTATGGGACGGTGAAGAAAGGAAAGTCACTATAATCTTGAATGGTAAAACAATAGAAATGTGGATAGGAAAGAATTACGCTTATGTAAACGGCAATTCAGTGCTTATAGATCCAGGAAATCCGGATATTACACCTTTTATCAAGGATGACAGGACTTTTGTTCCTCTTCGATTTGTATCGGAGTCACTGGGTATGAAGGTTATCTGGATAGGGAGCTTTCAAGAGATATTTATATTCAATCCCAATTAGAGAAGTCTATTAGCTCTCTCTTATCCACACCATTCTCATATGCATATTGAAGAGCATCTATCTGCATATTTTTGAGTTTATCTTTAAAATATGCACCCCTCTCCTTTAATTTTTCAACTCTTTCTATAACATCCATAGCTATACTGAATCTATCAATTTGATTCATTATAGCAAGTTGTATGGGAGTTGTTATCCCACCTCTTCCCTTAAGAAATGTTGCAAGATAGCTTGAGTCAATTCCGATCTTTCTGTTCTCTCTGTATCCCCTCACATGAAGATTCTCATGGTTTGTCCTTCTGTATGTTAGTCTGTGAATAAGCCATGGAT
>QMOO01000021.1 GCA_003648245.1 Caldisericota bacterium | reverse complement strand
GACAGTTGAACTCATCTACCCAGTAGCCCTTGAAGAAGGACTGAGATTTGCAATAAGAGAGGGTGGAAGAACTGTTGGTGCTGGAGTTATATCCAAGGTTATAGAGTAGGTGGAAGATGAGAGGAACTAAAAGCAAGGTAAGAATAAAATTAAGATCCTTTGATTCAAGAATCCTTGATATGTCAGCGACCCTTATAGTAGAAACTCTCAAGAAGAAAGGGGTAGAGGTTGCGGGACCTATCCCTCTTCCTTCTGAGAGAACTGTTTATACATTCTTAAGGGCACCAAATATTGATAAGGATTCCAGAGAGCAGCTGGAGCTTAGAGTTCATAAGAGGCTTATAGATATTTTAAATCCTACACCAGAGGCAACTAAAGCTTTAATGGATCTTGATCTACCAGCAGGTGTGGATATAGAGATAAAACTCTAAGGAGGAAGATATGAAAGGAATTTTAGCAAGGAAACTGGGTATGACACAGATTTTTGAAGATAGAAAGGTTGTTCCTGTAACAGTTCTTAAAGCAGGACCATGTAAGGTTGTTCAGAAAAAGACTCCTGAAAAAGACGGTTATACTGCTGTTCAGATAGGTTTTGAGCCAGCCAAAGAAAAAAGAATTAATAAGCCCCTGAAAGGACATTTCTCAAAAGTAGGAGAGTACTTTAAGTACCTAAAAGAGATTAGAGACTTTGAAAAAGATATAGGAGAAGAGATTACTGTGGAAATATTCCAGAAAGGTGAGAGAGTAGATGTTCAGGGTATCTCCAAAGGGAAAGGATTTCAGGGAGTAATGAAAAGACATGGAATGGCTGGTGGAAAGGACTCACACGGTTCAATGTCTCATAGAAGAATAGGTGCTATTGGAAATAGACTTACTCCTCAGAGAGTTTTCAAAGGACACAGAATGCCCGGTCGTATGGGAAGAGAAACAGTTACGGTGAAGAATCTTGAAGTTGTTTTTGTTGATAAAGAGAAGAACTTAATAGGACTTAAGGGTGCAGTTCCTGGCCCAAAGGGTTCTGTTGTTGTAATAAGAGGTGAGTAAGATGAGTATACCTGTATATAATCTAAAAGGCGAAGTGGTTGGAAATGAAGAAATTCCCAGAGGGTTTTCAATTCCACCTCACTACTTTTCCATATTTGAAGATATAAGGTATGTAAGGAATGCTTTAAGAAGAGGAACAGCATCTACAAAAACCAGAGCAGAGGTTAGAGGTGGTGGAAGAAAACCCTGGAGGCAGAAAGGTACAGGAAGAGCAAGACATGGATCCATTCGCTCTCCTATCTGGAGAGGTGGAGGAGTTGTCTTTGGTCCAAAACCAAGAAGTTTCAGAATAAGTATCCCCAAAAAGGTAAAGAAACTTGCAATAAGATCGTCAATTTCAGACAAGATTATCAACGATAAACTTTTTGTTCTCAAGGGAGTAAAGTTTGACAAAGTAAGTACAAAAGAGGCCACAGCATTGATTAAATCTCTTAAGATCTCTGGTTCAATTCTCTTTGTGTTTTCTGACGAGAATGGTGAGGTTGGACTTTCAATGAGAAATCTTCCAAAGGTGAAACCACTCTTCTGGAATAAAGTTAATACATATGATGTAGTTAAGCACGAGAATCTTGTTGTGACAGAGGAAGCATATAAAAACATGAAAGAGGTGTGGGGCAATGTTTGAGAGAGTTTTGATTAGACCGGTGGTTACTGAGAAAAGTCAGGAACTTTCTAAAGAGAGAAAGTATGTTTTCTTAGTGTATAAGAATGCCAATAAAGATATGGTTAAAAAGGCTGTTGAGGAGTTATTTAATGTGAAGGTTGAAAAGGTGAATATATTGAAAAAATACCCCAAAAAGAGAAGATCAAGGGCTTTCTTCTCCCATACTCCAGAAGGGAAGAAGGCCATTGTCACTCTGAAAGAGGGGTATTCCATAGATATTATGAAAGGAGTATAAGATGGGACTAAGAAAGGTTAGACCAATAACCCCGGGGCAGAGACATGCAGTTTATCCAGACTTCAGCGATATAACAAAAAAGGAACCAGAGAAATCTCTTGTAGTTGGTTTAAGAAAGAAAGCTGGAAGAAATAACCAGGGAAAGATAACCACAAGACATAGAGGCGGTGGAGTTAAAAGGCTCTACAGAATTATTGATTTTAAGAGAGATAAAGATGGAGTGCCTGGAAAAGTTGCAAGCATAGAATACGATCCCAACAGATCAGCAAGAATTGCCCTTATTCATTACGCCGATGGAGAAAAAAGGTACATCCTTGCTCCACTGGGACTCCAGGTTGGAGATACCATTCTTTCAGGAGAGAATGTTCCCATAAAACCAGGGAACAGTATGCCCATAGAAAACATACCGGTAGGAACTCTAATTCATAATATAGAGCTTACTCCTGGTAAAGGAGGTCAGATTGTACGTTCTGCAGGAGCAGGAGCTCAGATTATGAGTAAAGAGGGAAAGTATGCCCAGGTGAAACTTCCTTCAGGAGAAATCAGGATGATAAACATAAAGTGCAGAGCCACAATTGGACAGGTTGGAAATCTTGACCATATCAATGTCTCTCTTGGAAAAGCAGGCAGAAAAAGACATCTTGGTATAAGACCTACAGTTAGAGGATCTGCCATGAACCCGGTGGATCATCCACATGGAGGAGGAGAAGGAAAAGCTCCAATTGGACACCCTTCACCTTTATCTCCCTGGGGTAAACCGACTCTTGGTAAAAAGACCAGGAAGAAAAAGAAACCAAGTACCAGATTTATAGTCAGGAGGAGGAAGTAGGCATGGGAAGAAGCAAGAAAAAAGGACCCTATGTGGATGAGAAACTTTTGAAAAGAATAAGAGAGATGAATGAAAAAGGTGTGAAGAAGATAATAAAGGTGTGGTGCAGAAGATCTACTATTACTGAAGAGATGGTTGGACATACTATTGCAGTTCATAATGGAAAGAATCACATTCCCATTTACATAACAAAAGCAATGGTCGGACACAAACTTGGTGAATTCGCCTTTACAAGAACCTTCAGGTCTCACAACAGACCCACTGAGCGTTCAACGGCACCTAAATAGGAGGTAAACAATGGAAGTTAGAGCAGTGAATAGATTTGTAAGAATATCTCCAAAGAAAGCAAGAAGAATAGCCAGCCTTGTAAGAGGAAAGAATGTAAAGATTGCACTTTCCATGCTCAAATTTATCCCTTCAAAGACTGCTGTTCCCATAGCAAAGACAATAAAATCTGCTGCAGCCAATGCCAAAAACAACTACCACATGAATGAGAATCTTCTCTATATAAGTAAGATAATGGTTGATCAAGGACCTCCTATGAAAAGGGTTAAACCCCGTGGAATGGGTAGAGCAGATGTTATTAGAAGACCCCTTTCACATATAACTGTTTATGTTGAAGAGAGAAAGGAGGAAGAGTAATGGGTCAGAAAGTTAACCCGTATGGTTTTAGGATCGGAGTAACTAAAGAATGGAAGGCTTTCTGGTATGCTCCCAAGAAAGAGATACCGAACATCCTCTTTGAAGATTTGATGATAAGAAATAAAATTGACAGTCTTGGAAGAGAAGTTGCAGTTGCCTCTGTTGAGATTTACAGAAAAGGTGACCAGGTGAGAGTTGTTATATTTACCGCGAGACCTGGAGTTCTTATAGGAAAAGGTGGATCCAATATCGAAAGGCTTAAAGGCGATCTTCAGGAAATTGTTGGAGATAAAAAACTGGATGTTAAGGTAGTGGAAGTTAAAAAACCTGAACTTTCTGCAAAACTTCAGGCAGAATTTATTGTTGACAGAATTGAAAAGAGAGCATCTTACAAGAGAGCCATGAAACAGACCATAGCCAGAACAATGAAAGGCGGAGCTAAAGGTATAAAGGTTCAGTGCTCAGGAAGACTTGACGGAGCAGAAATCGCAAGAACTGAGTGGTTCAAGGAAGGAAGAATTCCTCTTCAGACGCTCACAGCAGATATAGACTATGCTTACATACCAGCAAAGACAAAGTTTGGAGTTATCGGAGTAAAAGTGTGGATTTACAGAGGAGACCTTCCCGTTAGAAGATTCAGGAAAGAGCAGGTGGAGGTGTAATTATGCTTATGCCAGAGAGAGTTAAATGGAGAAAGCAACATAGAAGAAGAACCAAAGGTTTAGCCATTAAAGGATCAAGGATAGCCTTTGGAGAGTATGGAATAAAGGCTCTGGAGCCCGGATGGATAACTGCACGCCAGATAGAGGCAGCAAGAATTCCAATTTCCCAGGCAGCCCATAAAGGCGGAAAGATGTGGATAAGAATATTCCCTGATAAACCTGTAACAAAGAAACCAGCAGAAACAAGAATGGGCGGTGGAAAGGGAGATCCAGAGTTCTGGGTAGCCGTAATTAAGCCTGGAAGAATCCTTTTTGAGATTGGTGGAGTATCAGAAGAGCTTGCCACTCACGCCTTGAGACTTGCCCAGAGCAAACTGCCTATAAAAACGAAGATAGTTAAAAGAGAGGTGTAAGAGAATGAAGGCAAGAGAATTAAGAGAACTTTCAATAGATGAATTGGAAAGAAAACTTGAGGAATTAAGGAGAGAGCTGTTTAATCTCAGATTCCAGCAGGCGACCCATCAGTTAAAGAATCCTGTAAGAATCAGATTTGTAAGAAGAGATATTGCAAGAATCCTTACCATTCTTAAGGAAAAGGAGAGAGTATCATGAAGAAGAGATTGATAGGAGAAGTTATATCAAACAAGATGCAGAAGACAGTGATTGTAAGGCTTGAGAGACTTGTAAAGCATCCTCTTCTTAAGAAGTACATTAAGAGACACTCGAAGTTTTATGCTCATACTGAGATACCCCTTGAGATTGGAGACATAGTGGAAATAGAAGAGACGAGACCTCTAAGCAAACTCAAGAGGTGGAGAGTTAGAAGAATAGTGAAAAGTGTTCCAAGAGAGGAAACTTCGGAGGTGAAAAATGATAAGACCACAGACGAGACTTAAAGTTGCAGACAATACAGGCGCAAAAGAGGTTATGTGTATAAGAGTTCTTGGAGCATCAAATAAATTGTATGGAAAAGTAGGAGATATAATCGTTTTTACAGTTAAAGATGCTATTCCAAACAGTCCTATTCCAAAAGGAACTGTAGGTAAAGGAGTTATTGTAAGGACCAGAAACAGAATTAGAAGACCAGATGGATCTTATGTGAGGTTTGATGACAATGCCGTGGTAATAATAGATGAAGACGGAAATCCTAAAGGAACCAGAATTTTTGGTCCAGTATGTAGAGAACTGAGGGAGAAAGGGTACCTTAAGATAATTTCCCTTGCAGCAGAGGTGGTGTAGGATGAGAAGACTGAGAATTAGAAAAGGAGACACTGTAAAAGTAATAAGAGGCAAAGATAAAGGAAAAACAGGAAAAGTCCTCAAAGTTCTTCCCGAGGAAAGAAAGGTAATTGTTGAAGGAGTGAATGTAGTTAAGAAACACATGAGACCCACTCAGAAGTATCCTGAAGGTGGTGTGAAGGAGATAGAAAGTCCTATATACGCATGGAAAGTTGAACTTGTATGTCCTCACTGTAAAAACCCCACAAGAGTTGGAATGCTGTTTCTTGAAACAGGAGAAAAGGTGAGAGTTTGTAAGAAGTGTGGAGAAATCATTGATAGAACATAGGAGGAATTATGGGATACTTAAAGGCTAAATGGCTTGAAGTAGCTCCAAAGCTCATGAAGAGGTTTGGATATAAAAATATAATGGAAGTCCCGAAGATTGTGAAGATAGTCGTAAACCGTGGAATAGGAGATGCTCCTGAGAACCCAAAGGCAATTGAGAAGACAGAAGAAGAGATAAAACTCATAACAGGACAGAAACCAGTTTTTAAGAAGGCAAGGAAGTCCATTGCCTCCTTCAAGATCAGAAAAGGAATGGTTGTAGGTGCCAAAGTCACTCTTAGAGGAAAGAGAATGGAGGAATTCTTTGAGAAACTTATCAATGTCGCTCTTCCAAGAATAAGGGACTTTAGAGGTCTCTCCAGAAAGTCTTTTGACGGAAGAGGTAATTATACTTTTGGTGTGGAAGAGCAGTTGATATTTCCAGAGATCGATTACGACATGATTGATAAAGTTAGAGGTTTTGATATAACCATTGTCACCACTGCAAAAACAGATGAAGAGGCAGAGGCTTTACTTGAAGAGCTGGGGCTTCCCTTTGAAACAAAGAAGAGAAAGGAGGCATAAATGGCAAGGAAGGCTTTAATAGAGAAAGCAAAAAGAAAACCAAAGTATAGAACAAGAAAGGTGAATAGATGTAGAATCTGTGGAAGACCAAGAGCTGTTTACAATGACTTTGGACTTTGCAGAATTTGTGTGAGGAAATATTTCCACTCAGGTTATATTCCCGGAATGAAGAAAGCGAGTTGGTAGGAGGTGGTTAACTTGATGACAGATCCAATTGCAGATCTTATAACAAGAATAAGAAATGCAAATATGGTATACAAAGAATCTACAGAGGTTCCTTACTCCAGGATAAAGAGGAATATTGTACAGATTCTTAAAGACGAAGGCTATATAAGTGATTACGAAGTTATAGAGAAAGACAACAAGAAGACCATAAAGATATACCTGAAGTATGGAAAGAATAAGGAAAGAGTAATTATGGGAATCCAGAGAGTCTCAAAACCTGGAAGGAGAATCTATGTTGGAAAAGACCAGGTGCCGAAGGTTCTTAATGGTATAGGAATAGCAATTATCTCCACCTCAAAGGGTCTTGTAACTGATAGGGTTGCAAGAAAGATAGGTCAGGGTGGAGAGGTTCTTCTGTACGTATGGTAGGAGGATGAGATGTCAAGAATAGGAAAAAAACCAATTCCAATACCAAAAGGAGTTGAGGTAACTATAAAGGATAGAGAGATAACAGTAAAGGGACCCAAAGGAACCCTTAAAAGGGAATTTCCACCTGTGCTTTCAGTGAAAGTAGAGGATTCCCAGATAGTTGTGGAAAGAAGCAGAGAAGATAAACAGGTGAGATCACTTCATGGAACATACAGAGCTTTGATAAACAATATGGTGGAAGGAGTAAGTAAAGGTTTTGAAAAAACTCTCATAATCCATGGTGTTGGTTATAAGGCACAGCTTACAGGGAAGAAGCTCGTGATAAATCTTGGCTATTCCCATCCAATTGAGATAGAAGCTCCAGAAGGAATTGAGTTTGAAGTTGAAAGAGGAATCAGGATAAAGGTCAAAGGGTTCGATAAGGAACTTGTTGGTCATGTGGCAGCGAAGATTAGAAGACTTAGAAATCCTGATCCATACAAAGCAAAAGGTATAAGATACGAAAACGAAGTTATTAGAAGAAAACCAGGAAAGGCTCTTGCCAAGGGAACTGGAGCATAAGGAGGAAATATGATTAAACAGGTAAATAGAAATGAGAAAAGGAAAGCAAGACATAAGAGGATAAGGAAAAAAATCTCTGGAACTTTTTCTCGTCCAAGAGTTTGTATATACAAAAGTCTGAAACATATACACCTTCAGGCAATAGACGATGAGAATGGCCATACCCTAATTTACCTTTCCACTTTAACTCCAGAGATAAGAGAAACTCTCAAGGGAAAGAAGAACAAAGAGGCATACATACTTCTCGGTCAGAAAATGGCAGATCTTCTTTTAGAAAAAGGAATAAAGACCATAATCTTTGATAGATCAGGTTACATGTATCATGGCAACATAAAGGCCCTTTGTGAAGAGATGAGAAAGAAGGGAATAGAATTTTAGGAGGAGATGAGATGATAAGTAGAGATGATCTTGAAGTTACTTTTGAGGAGCAGCTTGTTCAGATAAGGAGAGTTACGAAGGTAACCAAAGGAGGAAAGAGACTTAGATTTAGAGCCCTTGTCGTTGTTGGAGATAGAAATGGTACTGTCGGAGTTGGCGTAGGAAAAGCCAACGAAGTTCCTTCAGCAATAAAAAAAGCTTCAGCAAGGGCAAGAAGAGATGCCATAAAGGTGAATCTTAAGGGAACCACAATTCCTCACGAGATCTGGGGAAAGTGGGGTGCAGCAAAGGTATTCCTGAAACCAGCAGTTCCTGGAACCGGAATTATTGCAGGAGGCGCAGTAAGAGCAGTACTTCAACTTGCAGGAGTAAGAGATGTTCTTTCCAAGTCTCTTGGTTCATCCAATCAGGTAAATGTTGCCCTTGCAACCCTTGAAGCACTCAAGAATCTTATAACTTTCCAGAAAAAGATGGAGCTATTGGGAAAAAGGAAGGTAAAGGAGGTTCAGGATGGTAAAGTTGAATAACCTCTCTAACCCTTTTCCAAGGAAGAAAAAATTTAGAGTTGGAAGAGGACCAGGATCAGGCTCTGGAAAGAATGCAGGATACGGAAATAAAGGACAGAAATCAAGAAGTGGAAGAGGAAAAGAGAGCTGGTTTGAAGGTGGACAGACCCCAATATATAAGAGACTTCCCCAGCTTAAAGGTTTTAAGAGTAGAAAAAACAGGAAGATAATGGCTGAAATAAATATTGATACACTATCAGAGTTCTTTAAACAAGGAGACACCGTTGATATAGACACACTTAAAGATAAAGGAATAATAAAGGAAAGAGTTAGATTTGTTAAGATTCTTGGAAGAGGAGAGATAGATTTTCCCCTTACAGTAAAAGCAAGCGCTTTTAGTGAAAGCGCAAAGGAAAAGATTGAGAAAGCAGGGGGAAAGGTTGAAGTGGTGAGGTGAGAAGATGTGGAACCTTTTGAAGAATGCTTTAAGAATAAAAGAACTTAGAAACAGAATAATATTTACCCTCTTTATGTTTGGTCTCTTCAGATTGGGAACCTTTATTCCTGTTCCAGGTGTGAATAGAGAACTCCTAAAGCAAGCTGTTGAAAAGGGAGGTTTGCTTTCCCTTATGGATATGTTTGCTGGAGGTGGTCTTTCAAACTTCTCAATCTTTGCTCTTGGAGTTTTCCCATACATCAACGCATCCATCATCATGCAGCTTCTTGGTGCTGTATTCCCATCCCTTGAGGAGCTTATGAAAGAGGGTGGAGAAGAAGGAAGAAGAAAGATTGCAGTCTGGACAAAGTATCTTACATTTTTTCTTGCTCTAATACAGGCTTTTGCTCTCCTTATCACCTTTACAAACAACGGTGCAGTTACTGCTACAGGACTTCTATCAAAGGCAACTATAATCTTTACACTCGTTGCAGGAACCTATGTTCTTTACTGGATTGGAGAGATTATAAGTCAGAAAGGTATAGGAAATGGCGTTTCTTTAATTATATTTGCAGGAATAGTGAGTAGAATTCCTCTTGGCATAGGTGAGATTGCAAGACTTTACGGAAAAGCTGGAGGAATTACACTTGTTCAGATATTAATTGCAGTTGTTGGACTTCTTGCGATACTATTTGCAATTCTATATCTTTATCAATCTGAAAGAAGAGTTCCAGTTCAGTATGCAAAAAGAATAGTTGGAAGAAGAATCTATGGAGGACAGTCCACATACATTCCCTTAAGGTTAATTCAGGCTGGAATCTTACCAATAATTTTTGCATCTTCCTTTATCATGTTCCCTGCAACTTTAGGTCAGTTTTTCCCCGGTACATGGATTGAGAATGTAGCAAGGGCGTTAACAAGCAGAACATCAATTACATACAACCTTACTTTCTTCCTTCTTGTAGTCTTCTTCACCTATTTCTATACCGAGATTTCCTTTAATCCTCAGGAACTATCAGACAATCTGAAGAAATGGGGAGGTTTTATCCCAGGAGTAAGACCAGGGAAGGCAACCGCTCAGTACATTGCAAAGATTATCAACAGAATTACACTGCCTGCAGCAATAATCCTTGGCCTTATAGCTATAGTGCCTAACTATTTCTTTGGAGCTGTAAATATACGAGCTTTCTATTTTGGAGGTACCTCAATACTTATTATTATAGGAGTTGCTCTTGAGACCGTTCAACAGATAGATGCCTATGTGAAGATGCGTCACTACGAGGGACTCCTCAAATGAAGATTGTCATGCTTGGAAACATTGGAGTTGGTAAAGGAACTCAGGGAAGAAAACTTTCAGAAAAGTTTAATATTCCATATATCGCTACAGGAGATATATTCAGAGAGAATATAAGAAATGAGACTCCTCTTGGAAAAAAGGTGAAAGACATCCTTAAAGAGGGAAAGCTTGTTCCCGATGAAGTTGTAAATGAAATAGTTTTTGATAAAATTAATAATTTGGAAGGTTTTGTCCTTGATGGTTTTCCAAGAACTCTATTTCAGGCAGAGCAACTTGAAAAGTTTCTTAAACTAAACAACAATCCTTTGAATTTTGTTCTTTACCTTACACTTTCTGAGGATACAATTGTAAAGAGAATAACAGGAAGAAGAGTTTGTCCTAAATGCGGGAGGATTTACAATATCTATTTTAATCCTCCAAAGAACGACGAAATTTGCGATTTTGATGGTGAAAAGTTAATTCAGAGAGAAGATGACAATCTCGAAGTTGTTAAAAAGAGAATTGAGGAGTTTAAGAAGAATACCTTTCCTCTTATAGATTTTTATAGAGAGAGGAAAATACTCTTCGAGATAGATGGAGAGGGAACTCCTGATGAAGTTTTTAATAGAATAGTGAAGACTATAGATGATAATACTAAAGAGTAAGGCTGAAATAGAAATTATGAGAAGAGCTGGAATGCTTCTCTCAGAGGTGATGGAAGAGTTAAAAAAGATGGTAAAGGAAGGAGTCTCTGCGTACAAACTGAATGAGTTTGCTGAGAAAAAGATAAGGAGCCTCAATGCAGAACCTGCCTTTAAGGGTTATAGAGGCTATCCTTATACGCTCTGCGTCTCTGTGAACAGTGAGGTAGTTCACGGTTTTCCGTCAAAGGAAAAGGTGTTCAAAGACGGAGACCTCGTGTCTCTTGATATAGGACTTAAATATAAAGGATACTACTCAGATATGGCATTTACAGTTCCTGTTGGAGAAATAGACAAGAAAAAAAGAAAACTTCTTGAGGTTGGAGAGAGAGCACTTTACCTTGGGATATCAAAGGCGAAGGTAGGAAACAGGCGCGGAGTTATATCTAATGCCATTGAAGAGTTTGTGAAAGAGAATGGTTTTAGTGTTGTAAAGGAGTATGTGGGACACGGAATTGGTAGGAGTTTACATGAGGATCCGCAGGTTCCAAACTTTGGAGACAGGAGTGAAGGACCTGTATTAAAGGAAGGAATGACCATAGCCATTGAACCGATGATATGTATAGGTAGCGGAAAGACGAAGGTAGAGGACGACGGATGGACTGCAAAAACTGTTGATGATGGTCCGTGTGTGCACTTTGAACACACAATTGCTATTACAGCAAAGGGTCCTTTGATTCTCACTGTTCCAGAGGAGGTGAGGTGATGGAAAAGAAAAAAGAATACGTAGAAGTAGAAGGAATTGTTGTTGAGACTCTTCCGAACATGAACTTTAAGGTTAAGCTTCCAAACGGAAAAATAATAAAAGCCTTTGTGAGTGGAAAAATGAGACTCCACTCCATCAGGGTTGTTCCTGGAGATAGAGTTAAACTCCAGATATCTATATACGACCCTACTCAGGGTAGAATTGTTTATAGACTTTCTTAAAGGAGGATAGGATGAAGGTAAGGTCTTCAGTAAAAAAGATATGTCCTAAGTGCAGGATTATAAAAAGAAAGGGAAGGGTTATGGTAATTTGCTCTAACCCAAAACATAAACAGAGACAAGGATAGGAGGAGTTATGGCAAGAGTTGTTGGTATAGATTTACCAAAAAACAAGAGAATAGATATAGCCCTGACTTATAT
>QMOO01000020.1 GCA_003648245.1 Caldisericota bacterium | reverse complement strand
TAATTGAAACAAGTATCTTCTTCCCTCTTTTACTCATTTCTATCTATACCTCCTCTTATATTCTTAAGCTCCTTTTTAAGATCTTTATAGTCCCTTATATATATTAGGACAAAATAAACCAGAAGAGAAATAACTATAGCAGAGAAGACCTGTATAATCTGGCCTTTCTTTGTAAGTGTAAACCCATTCTTTTCAAAGTAATTTGAAGCGTATAGGGCTAAAGATGACATAATCACTGAATATATTAAAATATATAAAAATCTCTTTATAAAATCAAGTATGGAGAGAGTGGTAACCTTTTTCTTTATAAATATATAGAGTAGAACAAATTGCACAATAGCCGCAATGGAAGCAGCCAGAGGTATACCTTTAAGTCCAAGAATTCTTGAATTTATAAAGTACAGTGATATTTGAATAAAGATGGTTATAAGACTTATTATCACCGGAGTTGTGGTATCTTTAAATGAATAGAAAGCCCTGTTTAAAAGAGCCGTCATCCCCCAGAAGGGAAGTCCTATTGAATAAAAAGAGAGGAGCATGGAAACAGTTTTACTTGAGTTAACTGTAAACTCCCCCTGTTGAAATAGAAGTCTTATAATGGGAAAAGAAAGCAATATTAACCCTAAAGCAGATGGAAGCATAAGATAAAGTATGAATCTTAAGCCAAAATTTAAAGTTCTTCCCAGCCTATCTATCTCTTTTCTTGCAACCAATTGAGAGAGGGTTGGATATATAACAAGAGCTATGGCAAGGGCAAACAGACCAAGTGGTAGCTGGGATACTTTATATGCATAATCCAGAGAGGAAATTGCTCCTTCTCCAAAACTTGAGCCAATGGATTTCTCAAAAATTGGTGTTATGTAGGCAAAGGTGGAGTTTATTAAGATAGGGATAGATAGCAAACCTATCTTTTTAACATAAGGGTTTTTCAAATTTAATATAAATTTGTATCTCCATCCCTTTTTAATAACAAAGGGTAGCTGTATTAAAAGCTGTGCAATGGAACCAAAGAGAGCTCCATAAACGATAGCCATGGGACCAAAAAGGGGAACACCTATAATAAGAAGTATAACCACCCCAAAATTGTACAGGAATCCGCCTATGGCAGGTATTGTGAAGGACTCATATGTGTTGTGAAGACCTGTAAAGAGAGTGGCTATACCAAGAATGAGCATCTGAGGAATAAGTATTTTAAACATGAGGGTGGCCAATTTAAGCATATCTTCTGAAGCATGGGGTGCCATCATGTAAACTACCTGACGGGAGAAGATGAAAAAGATAACAGATAGGATGAGAAAAATAATGACGATTGTGTTAAAGAGGGTATTGAAGACCTCCCACATCTCATCCTCTTTCTTTTCAACAAGAAAATCTGTAAAAACAGGTATAAAAACTGCAGAGAGAATCCCTGCCACAAGAAGATGGGAAATGGTAAATGGTATGTATGTAGCAATCTTCATGGCATCAGAGACAAAGGTCGTTCCAAAAAAGTATGCAATGGTCTCCTCTCTTACAAAGCCAAGAATTCTACTAAGAAGTGTAATTGTAATTATTATGAAACTTATTGAGACAAGTTTCTTACCTCTCAAAAACTATTTCCTCCAGATTGAAAAATAAAAGGGCTTTAATCTTCACTGCAAACAAATTTTAAAAAATAAATGTTTCTTTGTCAATTATAGACACTCCTAAGACCTGTTATAATCTCCTCCAAGATAGGTACATTTTCCTGTGGATTCCCGTAACAAAAAATCACAGCATAATCTATACAATCCTCTATTCTTCTAAAACCCTCAACTATATCTTCCTTTCTGTTCTTCCTTAAGACAAGCTGCACCTTCACTTTTATATCTGGATTATACCTCTTAAACAATTGGCTCTTTTCCTCTACATTCTCTTCAAAACCTTTCACTCCACGAGAAAGTAAAATATTCTGTCCCTGATATCCTATACTATCAAGCAGGGGAAGTATCTCTTTAAGTATGCCATTCTCGTTTAGAGAATCTATGAGGCTAACAACGGGAGCCCATCCCATCTTTTTACCGTGCCTGTGAACAATATTTGAAAACTTGGCTATAGACTCTAAAATGTTGAGGTTCTCTGAGGAGGGAGTTATTTTTCTCTCTGTATTATAACTAATCCATTCAACGGAGCCGGGAAGTTCATCAATGTATTTAATCAAATCCTCAAGTGATGAAAAAACCACTGCTTTTTTTATACGAGAATCGTCTATAGCTTTGAGTTTATTTATTCTAAATAAGAATTTACTCTCATCAAGGGGCTCTGAGGCATTTGCTCTAACCAAAGTAACATACACCACATCTCCATAAGTAAGCTTATCCTTCAGATAATCATAATATAAAGCATCAATTATAAGATTTGGTTTAAATTTAACAGGAACAACTGGAATACAATCAGTTATAAAAACAAGCAAGATTAGAATAAACAATAAAATAATTCTCTTTGACTCTATCTTCATGGTTGCATCATTTTAATTATATAAAACCAGTGGGTAATGATTGAATGAAAGTATGGGAAAGAGACTTCTTGAATTAGTAAAAAATAAAGATTATCCATATACCTGTGCCATCGTAAACAACCAGAGAATGGGATTTCTTGATGAGGTGGAGGAAATCTCGTCCATAGAGCTATTAAGTATTAAAGACAGGGAGGGAAGAAGGACATATGAAAGAACTCTTGCTTTTTTAGTCTCCTTCTCTGTAAGAAAACTGTTTCCAAATCTAAATGTTTCTATAAAACATTCCTATGGAGATGCTCTATACGGTGAGATCGAGGAAGAGGAAATAGACGAGGGAACGGTATCTAAGATAAAGAACTTCCTGTTAGAAGTCATTAAAGCGGATAAATCTATTGAAAAAATTGAACTTACAAAGGAAGAAGCCATAAGAAGGCTCGTAAGAGAAAAAAGATTCGATGATATAAGACTTCTCAAGTATCTTTCAAGAGAGGTCATTCCTCTATATTCCATAGATGGATACGCAGCTTACTTTGCTGGTCCCCTTCTTCCAAGAACAGGCATGCTAAAGGTCTTTGATCTTGTTTCTTACCCTCCTGGTTTTCTTATTCTCCTTCCAGAGAGAGAAAATCCCTTCAAGATTTCAGAAGTTGTTGATAGAAGAAAGCTCTTTGATACTTTTCAGGAATCAAAAAGATGGATTAAAGCCCTT
Organism: Caldisericota bacterium; assembly: GCA_003648245.1. The sequence continues at coordinate 8,810 of QMOO01000020.1, read as the reverse complement.
GAAATTATGTATGTGGGAGATTTGAATGAAACAATTGTAAAAGGGGAAGCTTCAAGATTGATTAAAGTTCAGGAAGCCCTGCACGAGAAAAAGATCTCAGATATAGCTGATAGAATAAAGGAGAGGAAAGCAAAGGTAATACTAATTGCAGGACCGAGTTCATCAGGAAAAACCACTTTTGCAAAGAAACTTGAGATACATTTAAGAGTGAATGAACTTAAGCCTCTTCTTATATCTACAGATAACTATTTTGTTGATAGAGAAAAAACTCCCATTGGTGAGGATGGTAAACCTGACTACGAAACCATCGAGGCCTTAAATTATAGACTTCTTCAGGATCACATAGAGAAACTTCTATCCAAAGAGGAGGTAGTGCTTCCAAGATACAACTTCTTAACAGGAAAAAGTGAGAAATGGAAAAAAGTTCATCTTCCAGATAATGGAATCCTTATGATAGAAGGAATTCATGGATTAAATCCCAAACTAACCGATAGAATCCCGGAAGAGAAAAAATTTAAAATATATGTAAGTGCTCTGACACAACTAAACATAGATAGAATCAACAGGATACCAACAAGAGATACGAGACTTATAAGAAGAATAGTAAGGGACACACATTTCAGAGGAATACCTGCCATTGAAACAATAAAGAGGTGGCAGGGTGTTATAAGAGGTGAAGAAAAGTATATTTTTCCCTATCAGGAGAATGCAGATGTAATGTTTAACTCTGCACTTGTTTATGAACTTTCCATTCTTAGAACCTATGCCGAGATCTCATTACGAACCATAAGCTACAACAAAAGGGAGTATAGTGAAGCTTTGAGATTACTTATCTTTTTGTACCACTTTGCTCCATTAACATCTGATGAGGTTCCGCCTACCTCAATATTAAGAGAGTTCATAGGTGGAAGTGCCTTTAAGTATTAATAAGTATGTGATTAGCTCTTAATCCCCCTTTTTCTGTGTAAAAGCTCAAAATAGGCTTTTGCAAATCTGTGGGCTTCGTCCCTTATTCTCTGAAAAAGATGTAGAACTCTTGAGTCCTTTGGAAGAATCAAAGGCTTACTAAAATCTTCAAAGAATAGTATCTCCTCCTTTTTGGCAATGGATATAAATTTGTAAGGGAGTTTAAGAGCTTTTTTAACCTTCAATGCCACAGAGAGCTGTCCTTTGCCCCCATCAATAAGTATTAAATCTGGCTCCCATGGAAATCTCTCATCCTTTATGTGAAGGAACCTTCTTTTTAAAACCTCCATCATCATGGCGTAATCATCCGGGCCCTTTGTAAATTTTATTTTAAATCTTCTGTAGTATTCCTTCTTTTCCTTTCCCATATGAAAAACTACCAAAGACCCTACGGCATCCACCCCGCTAATGTTTGATATATCATACCCCTCAATATACTCTGGAATTCTTTTGAGCCCAAGTAACTCTTTAACCTTGATAAGCGTCTCTTTTCTCGTAGGAATGAATGTTTCCTTCCAGTGCTCCTCTGCATTCTCTTCTGCAAGGGAAAGCACTTCCCTCTTAAAGCCTCTTTTTGGTAGTCTGATTTTTACATTATGGCCAAACTTCACTTTTAAAAACATTTCTAATTCATCTTTTTCCCTTATTCTTACATTTGTGATAATTTCGTAAGGAGCATCCACCCTCTTTGAATAAATCTGGGATATGAATGATGAGACTATCTCTCCTCTGTCTTTACTATCAGTAATCTCAAAGGACTTTTCAAAGGTGAGTCTCCCCTCTCTCACCTCCATATACTCAATTAATGGTTTCTCATCTTTTACAAAAAGGAAAACCACATCAAAGGAGATATTCTTGTTTAAGAGTACCCTCTGTTTATAAAACACCTTCTCAATGGATTCTATTCTATCTCTTAAAATGGCAGCTTTCTCAAACTCTAATTTCTTGACTGCCATTTCCATCTCCCTTTTAAGAGAATTCTTAAGTTTTCCCACTCTTCCCTGAATAAAATAGATGAAATCCTTCACGATTTTCTGGTAATCCTCTCTGTCAATCTTATCAATACATGGTCCACTGCATTCTCCAACATCATAATATATGCACTTTTTCTTCGGCAGCTTTCCCTTGCATCTTCTGAGTGGAAAAAGTTTTCTTGAGATACTTAAAACTCTTCTTAAGGCTTTAACATTTGTGTATGGACCGAAATAAAGTGAGCCATCATCTTTAAGCTTCCTTGTAACAATGACGTATGGAAATTCATCCTTAACAATTTTCAAATAAGGATACGATTTATCGTCTTTGAGTCTTACATTGAATCTTGGTTTATACTTTTTAATTAAATTTGCCTCAAGTAGAAGAGCTTCAGATGGTGATGAGGTGACAATAAATTCAAAATCGTGGATGCTTTTTCTTAAAAGCCTATCCTTTGGAAAGACAACACCACTTTCTGATGTGTAACTCCTCATACGCTCTCTAAGAGAGGTGGCCTTTCCAACATATATTACCTCTCTAACTTCGTTGTAAAATATGTAAACTCCTGGTTTATCCGGGACTTTCTTAAGTTTTTCCCTCCAGTCAAAATTCTCCACAGATTAATTTTATCACCATGGCAACTCTCTATGGTATTATTCACTTGATGAGAACTCCTTTAATTGTGATAACAGGACCCACTGCTGTTGGTAAAACTGAGATTTCAATACTTGTTGCAAAAGAAATTTCTGGAGAGATTATCTCCTTTGACGCATTTCAGGTCTATAGATTCATGAATATAGGCACAAATAAAATTAAAAAGGAAGAGATGCGGGGAATTCCACATCATATGATAGATGTTGTAAACCCTAACGAAGAGTTTTCTTCAGGTAGGTTTAAAGAAATGGCAGAAAAGATTATAGATTCTATTTATAAAGGGGGTAAAATTCCTGTACTTGTTGGAGGTACAGGGCTCTATTTAAGAACTCTTCTCTCCTTTGAACCACCTGGTAGTAAAAAAGAGGTAAGAAAAAAAATTGAGGAAGAGGTAGAAAAATTAGGTCTAAACACCCTCTACGAGAAATTAAAAAGGGTCGATCCAGTTTTTGCAGGGAAAGTTTCCCCGAAGGATAGAAAGAGGATAATCAGAGGACTTGAAGTTTATGAAATTTATAAAAAACCTATATCTTCTTTTTTTGGAGAAGAGGAAAGGTATGATGCTTTAAAGTTTATACTTTTAATGGACAGAAAGAAACTTTACAAAAGAATAGAGGATAGAGTGGATAGGATGTTTGATATGGGTTTTGTGGATGAAGTTAAGAGAATAAAGGAATATTGGGGCTTCTCAAAAACATCAAAAAAGGCAATAGGATATGAGGAGATACTTCTCTACCTTTCAGGAGAAATTTCCCTTGAGGAGTGTAAAAGAAGGATAAAGAAGAGAACAAAGGAGTATGCAAGAAGACAGATCATCTGGCTAAGGAAAGAGAAAGGCGCAATTATAATAGATGTAACAGATAAAAACCCTTATGAACTAGCTGAGGAAATTTTAAGGAAGGTGAAAGAGAAATGGAAGAATTTATAGAAAAAGAAGAAGAACAAATAAAAGAGGTTTTTGAGGAAATAGAGAAAATAAGATTTAAGAATTTTAAGAGGGTAATTGAGGCCTTTAGATTGTATAAAGTGAGAGAAACGGATTTTTCAGACTCCACAGGATATGGATTTTACGATACAGGAAGAGACAAACTCGAAAAGATTTTTTCCCATGTTTTTGGAACAGAGGACAGTCTTGTAAGAAGTCAAATTGCTTCAGGAAGTCATGCAATATCCATAGCACTGTTCGGCATCTTAAAAAAGGGAGATGAGATACTCTCAATAACAGGAAGACCTTATGACACTATAGAGAGAACCATTGGACTTAAGCCCTCTCCTCTTTCGTTAAAGGATTTTGGGGTATCCTACAGAGAGGTAAACATATTCGAGGAAGAGGTGGATTTTAAAAAAGTTTTAAGAGATGAGACGAGGGTTGTCTTCATTCAGAAATCTATGGGATACACTAAAGGAAGAAGATCTCTTTTAAATAGAGAGATTGGTGAACTCGTAAGAAATATTAAGGGTGTAAAGAGGGACTGTATTATCTTTGTAGATAACTGCTATGGAGAGTTTGTGGAGGATAGCGAACCAACACATTTTGGCGTTGATATTGTTGCGGGATCCCTCACTAAAAATCCTGGCGGAGGCATTGCCCCCTCTGGAGGTTATATAGCTGGAAGAAAGGACTTAATAGAAAGGTGTGCTTCTCTTCTTGCATCTCCTGGAATAGGAAAGGAGGGGGGAGCTCAAATTTCCTTTAAAAGATACGCCTTTCTCGGATTATTTCTCTCCCCTCACATAGTTGGAGAGACTCTAAAGGGTATAACTCTTGCCTCAAAAGTACTTGAAGATATGGGCTTTAGAGTGTTTCCAGGGTGGAATGAAGAGAGGGGGGATATAATTCTTGGAATTGAGTTTGGGGACAGAGAGAAACTTATAAAATTTGCACAGCTTGTTCAAAACTACTCACCAATAGATTCTGATGCCATACTTGAACCCATGACGGAAGACTTCTTTAATGAAGATGTTATAATGGCAGCAGGAACCTTCTCTCAGGGCTCGTCTATAGAGTTCTCCTTCGATGCGCCACTCTCCCCTCCATACATCGGATACTTGCAGGGTGGACTTACCTACGAACACATCAAATATGCACTTATAAATATACTCAAAGAGCTTTAAGAGGAAGCAATTATCTTTTTCATGGAATCAAACACATCGCTTCCCCATTTTCTTACATATTTTAATATTTCATTTGCCTCTTTAAAGGTTTTCTCTCTATACTTTTCATCTTTTATATACTTCAAATTTATAAGAACATTAAGGTATGCAGACATAACTCCGGCTTTAAGAGTTACAGCAGATACACCCACATCGGATATAGCATTTTTATTACCATCCTTTAACAAAATTTCAACAAAAGGAATAATCTCTTTCGCTTTCTTCATTGCTTCAAGTGGAACATCAGTTGCTTCCTTCAGTGCTTTCTGAATAGCCTCCTTTCTTTTCTTCTTTTCCTCTTCAGTTTTCTTTGGAAGGGAATAAGCTTTCATTACCTTGTTGAAAGCCTCTTCATCCATCTGTGCGAGTTTTAAAAACCTTTCTGAAAGCTTCTTTAATTCAGGCATGTACCTCTCAAGGCTTGGAGTTAGTCCACAGACCATTTCTGACAGAGAAGAGGAAAGAGAGAGCAGGAAACAAGAAACACTACCTCCCCCTGGAGTGGGTGACGAGGAGGATAACTCCTCAATATATTCCCCTATTGTCTTTTCTTTCATCTCTTCCTCCTCAAAATGTTATTTTTTAAATCTATTATAACAAATATGATAAAATGTATTAGAGAATATTTTAGGAGGTGAGACATGCCTGGACCAATTATTGACCATGAGAAATGCACAGGTGATGAAGAGTGTGTAAATGTCTGTCCTGTAGATCCCAATGTATTCGAGATGAGAGGTGAAGGAGACGAGAGAAAGGCTTATGTAGTTCATCCAGAGGCATGCATTGAGTGCGGACTCTGCGTAGATGCATGTCCAACTGGTGCAATAACGTTGGAGTAATCAATTAGGAGGGAAAAACCCTCCTAAAGGAAGGATGGGTGGCCGAGTGGTTGAAGGCACCGCACTTGAAATGCGGTAGGTGGGTAAATCCTGCCTCGCGGGTTCGAATCCCGCCCCATCCGCCAGAAAAATGAAGGATAGATTTGGAAGAGAAATTGATTATTTAAGAATATCTGTTACCGATAGATGTAATTTTAAGTGCTTCTATTGCGTTCCGAGAGAAAAATTCAAATACATTCCACACAATGAAATACTGAGATACGAAGAAATACTGAAACTTATAAAAATATTTGTCTCCCTTGGAATCAAAAAAGTAAGAATAACTGGCGGGGAGCCTCTTATAAGAAAAGACATAGAGAAGTTGTTCTTTGAGTTAATAAAACTAAAAGGGGTGGAAAAATTATCTATAACAACAAATGGGTACTTTTTAACTAAATTCATTCCCATTTTTTCAAAAACAGGGGTGTCTGTAAATGTAAGTCTTGACACACTGGACAAGGAGAAATTTATAAAAATTACCGGTGTTGACGGATTAAAGAATGTGCTTGAGGGACTCAGAGAGGGAAAAAGGAATAATGTAAATATAAAGTTAAATACTGTGCTTATGAGGAGCAATCTTGATGAAGTGGAGAAACTTGTGGAGTTTGCCTCCTCTCTTTCCTTTCCCATAAGGTTTATAGAACTTATGCCCTTCTCCAATAAAGATTTGTGGAAAAAGGAGTATGTACCTCAGGATGAACTTGTTAAGATTCTATCAAAGAGGTGGAGTATAGAAAAATACAATAAGAAGATGGGCGAGGGTCCCAGCGTATACTACAGAATAAAAGAAAACGGAGTTGTCATTGGATTTATATCCCCGATATCTCACAATTTCTGTGATAAGTGCAACAGAGTAAGACTCACATCTGATGGCTTTCTATATCCATGTCTATCAAGGGAATTAAAGTTCAACCTCAAAAAACCCCTAAGGGAAGGAAAAAGTGGAGACTACATAAGAGAAAAAATAAGAGAAATAATATACAATAAACCCTTCTCATATCTTATGGACGAGAAGGAACCAGAAACATCTATAAGGAGGATTGGGGGATGAAAAATATTGATGTTGGAAAAAAGAAAGATACAGAGAGGAAAGCCACCGCCATCGGAAGACTATTTACAACGCCAGAGGTTATAAAACTTATAAAAGAGGGAAAAACTGAGAAAGGAGATGTCATAACTGTTTCTGAAACTGTTGGCATGCTTGGAGTGAAGATGGTCCCTCAGATTCTTCCCTTCTGTCACCCTCTTCTTATAACAAACATAGAGTTTGAAACAACCCTCTTTGATGAAGGAATTATTGAAGTTAAGGGAACTGTAAAAAATGTTGGAAAAACAGGAGTGGAGATAGAGGCAATAACAGGTGTCACCTTTGCTCTTCTCAACATGTATGACATGATAAAAAGGGTCGATAGATGGGTAAGTATGGGAGATATTAAATTGATGGAGAAAAGCGGCGGGAAAAGTGGGCATGTAAAGAGGGATTACGAGTATGAAGGAATTGTTCTTCAGGTGGCAAAGAGTGAGAAAAGAGGGTTAAAGGAAAAAAGAGAAGAGATAAATTTGATAAAAGGTTCTGGAGTTGAGGGTGATGTTCATGCTGGAACAGAGAGAGAAGTCTCCATCTTTCCAATAGAGTGTATGAAGAATGTGCCAGAAAAAATAAGGAAAACTATAAATCCGTTTGATATGACAGAGAATATAATGATAATGGGTATACCTCCATTTCTGTTGAAGGAGGGGAAAAAATTGAGGATAGGGAAGGCAGAGATCTTAATAACAGAGATAGGCAAGGAAAAATTTGTAAACGCGGGAAAGCCTTACATCGTATCCAGAGAAGGAAGGTTTGGAAAAGTAATAACTGGAGGAAAGGTAAGGATAGGGGATAGGGTGATTCTACCTTAAAATGCCAGCAAATCTTCCACCACAGTTTTACCAACTGGAAAGAGAGTACAGGGAAAAGAAGACCATAAAAGAAAAGATTGAGGTCTTAAAGAAGATGTATGCAATAATGCCAAAACACAAAGGAACTGATAAGCTTCAGGCGGAAATAAAGGCAAGAATATCAAAACTCAGGGAGGAGCTGGAAAACGAGAAAAAGCGTGGTGGAAAGAGAAATTTCATTCACATAGAAAAAGAGGGAGCAGGACAGATTGTGCTTGTGGGTCCACCCAATACTGGAAAATCCACAATTCTTTCGATGCTTTCAAATGCAAGACCAGAGATAGGAGATTATCCCTTTACTACAAAAACTCCATGTGTGGGAATGGTTCCCTTCGAAGACATACAGCTTCAAATGGTCGATTTACCCCCCATTGCAGAGGGTAGTATTCCCTTCTGGGTTGTGGAGATAGTAAGAAACTCAGATCTTGTGCTTATTGTTCTCTCTTTTGACCTAAACATTGAAGAGGAATTTAAGAAATTAACTGAACTTCTCCGGGAGAAAAAAATTGAGGTGGTTAGAGAACCCTCTGAAGAAGGAATATTTGGAATGATAAAAAAGAAGGGAATTGTCTTTATAAATAAAAAAGATGAGGCTGAGGATGTTGATTTAGTAAAATCCAATCTTTCATTAAAGGTTCTCTCTGGCTCATCTTTTGACGAAAAAGACCTTGATGAGTTAAAGAGAGTTCTTTTTGAAGAGTTGGGTATCATAAGAGTTTACACAAAGGAGCCGGGGAAACCTCCTGACTTTAAGGATCCCATTATCCTCAAGGAGGGAGCAACAGTTTATGATGCAGCAGAGAGACTGCACAAGGAAATAGCAAGGAAATTAAAGTATGCAAGGCTCTGGGGATCAAGTAAATTTGACGGACAGAGAGTGTTTAAAAATCAGGTACTCAAAGATAAGGACATTGTTGAGTTTCACACAAAAAAGTGAGTGGTGGTAGAATATAAGAGATGGGAAATTTCCTTTATCTACCTACGATTAAAGAATTGATAATGATAGCTGTGGGTTTATCCCTTGTTTTTATCTCCGTAAAGAAGAAGTATGAGCCTCTACTTCTGCTTCCCATAGGTATTGGAATCCTTCTTGTAAACCTGCCCTTCTCTCCTTTAAGAGAGACTGGATCAATATTTGACATTCTCTTTAGATATGGAATAAAAAATGAACTCTTTCCGCTCCTTATATTTATAAGCATTGGTGCAATGATTGATTTTAAGCCTCTTATTGAAAAACCCTGGATG
>QMOO01000019.1 GCA_003648245.1 Caldisericota bacterium | reverse complement strand
TATTTAACATAATCTTTAAAATACGGTACAACCCTTTCTACGAAAGCTTTAAAAATTTTAGAGGATTCCTCATTTAAGAATCCCCCTTTCTCTTTAAACCACATGGGAATTGTAAAATGATGAAGTGTTAAAATTGGTTCAATATTAAGTTTTCTCAGTTCTCTTAGCATATCTACATAATGCTCTATCTCTTTTTCGTCAAACTCCCCCTCTCTTTTTTCAATCCTGCTCCACTCTATGGAAAATCTATAAGAATTGTTATTCAGGAATTTTATCAATTCAAAGTCTTCTCTGTATCTATTATAATGGTCACAGGCCGGGTGTGATGAATCTTTTGTTTTTATCTTACCGAGTTTTTCCCATTCCCACCAATCATTATAGAAATTTCCACCTTCTACCTGATGGCTGCTTGTTGCTGTTCCCCATAAAAATTTTTCCATGTCAAACCTCCTCTATTATTACACTATTAAATATTTCATTTAGTATTTTTAAGTTAGCCTTTCCTCCCTCAAATAATGTTGTGTTGCTCATTGCGCAGGCAAGGGCAGTTTTTAAAGAGATGAAGATGTCTTTGTTGAGAAAATTCGAGTAAACAAAACCACCCATAAAGGAATCCCCGGCTCCAACAGGATTTACCACATTCAATTTAAAATTACTGTATACATGGAAAAGTTTTTTATTAAAGTAGGCAAGAGCCCCTTTTTCTCCAAGGGTTACAGAGAAAATTTCTACTCCATGTTCCTCTGCAATCTTCCCTAACACTCTCTCAGGTTCTTTTCCAAAGGTAGCTTTAAATTCCTCTTCATTTATCTTTACAAAGTATGGTTTTTCTTTTAAGGCTTCAACGAGAAACTTTCCTTTAAAATCAATAAAGACCTTTTTTTCTTTAAATAGATACACTATCTTGCTATAGTATTCATAATCTAAACCCACAGGAACACTTCCAGAGATTACCACATGGGAGAATCTTTTCTTCAAGCCTTTAAGAAAGTTTAGAAAACCATGTTTTTCTTCTTGAGAGATCTTTGGACCCCTCTCGTATATTTCTGTTATTGTTCCATCTTTTTCAATAACAATATTGCATATTCTACTATCTTCCTCTATTTCAAAAAGTATTGGTGTTATGTCTTCTTTAAGTAAGCCACTCTCTATGTATTCACCGATTTTCCCACCCTTAAAACCTGTTACGTAAACATCTCCACCAAGAGATTTTATACATCTTGCTACATTGATTCCCTTTCCTCCTGGAAGAGAAGAGATAACCTCAACTCTGTTTGTTTTTCCTCTTGATAACCTCTCTATCTTAAGAGTTCTATCAATAGAGAGATTAAGTGTTATAGTTAGTATCATCTTTCAACAAACACCCTTGTTTCATGGGGATACAAAAAATCCCTGTCTTTTTTAAAAAGGATCTCCTTTAAATCTTTAGTTTCTATTTTTACTTTTCTATCCCCAAGATTCACAAATCCAGAGATAGAACCATTACCTACTGTACCTTTAAATTTAAAAAGCTGGTTATCCCACTGGAATTCATTTAGAGTAAAATCTTCATACTGCTTTAGACTAAACAGTAGAGAAAAGTGGTTCCTGTTGAGTTTGTATAGTGGATCAGAGAAAAATATTATGTCAGAGAGAAAAAAGTTTGAAATAATTAAGGTTTCCATTTCAATTCTGGTTAGTTTCTCTGGTTTAAGAAATATTACATCAGGGTCTTTCAGAAAGAATTTTGATAGGATAAAGCTTCTTGATAGAGTATTTCTTAATGAGTTCATTGCCGAAGTTTCTCCTTCATATCCAATAAGATTAAGAAACCAGTCTCTCCACGAATCCTTGGTGTCAGGACCTACTCTTAAAATATCGTATAAACCTTCCTTAAGAATAAATGGAGCTCCGCACCCAAGAATTTCTCCTCCCTCCACACCTTCTTTTAATATCCTCATTCCTTCATAGAAGAGCTCCATCCTTGATATGTCTTTTTTATGCCTTCCGGGTATAAAAAGAGAGTAAAGAAAATCAAATTTAAAGAGATCAAAGCCAAGTTTCCTTAGGTATCTTATCCTTCCAAGAATATAATCCTTTACATCCTCCCTCGTAATATCTAAGGGGAAAAATAACCCGCTCCAGAAAGGATTAAATCCTGCAAATTTCATTCTTCCTTTCCTGTCTTTTAGAATCCATTCTCTGTGCTTTCTAAAAATTTCTGATCTTTTTTCCACTACAAAAGGAGCCATCCATATACCTGCCTTAACATTGTTTTTATTGATGCCGTCTGCAAGTTTTTTAAGGGTTCCTTTAAATTTATTATTTTCAAACCAGTCCCCAACTGACATTTCCCATCCATCGTCAATCTGAAAGTAGTTCAGGTTTATAGGGAGAGTTTTAATAGAATTTATGTTTTTTTCTATTTCCTGGTGAGAGATTTTTCTATAGTAGCTATACCAGGATGTCCAGCCATATACCTTTTGTTTTCCACCCTTCCATAAAAATCTGGAAGAAATTTTTATTTTCGGTAGACTCACTTCTCTAATACTTTTCCCTATTTCAAAAGTTATTTTAAGACCCTCCTTTAAAAGGCTAAACTTCACAAGGAGGTTATAGTTTTCTGGTATGAGAAAGTGATATGTATTATCCCTTTTTATATATGTAAGAAAATAAGAATCCTTTATTCCACTATCTTTCGGGTCAAGATAACTAATTTTTAAGAATGGAAGAAGAGGTTTTTTAATTTTTGTGTCCCTTTCTATTTCAAAGGAGGGCGACCACGACTGAAATCCGTTTCTAAACAACTTTACCTTCTCATCAATATTTAAGAATAAAGAAACCTCCTTTATGAAGATTTCCTTATCAAATTTTAAATTGTATTTAAGTTCCCCCTTCTTTAGAAAAGAGACCCCATCCTTATCGAAATTCTCTCTTTTGTCTGTTAAATTTATTTCTCCCTTTATCTCAACTTTTTTAAATTCAAACATCACTCTTTTTCCATTTCAACTCTCACCCTTTGCATGATAGTTCTAACCCTTTCCACATCTTTATTTAGATAAAATGAGAGAACAAAAAAGAGAATACCGCATGGTATCCAGAATAGAGCTGAAACCTTCATTGCAAAATCGAGGTTTCTCATTGATGATATCAATCCACCGATAAAGGGACCAAATCCAGCACCTATAGAATCGGTGAGATTAAAGATGGATGAGATTGCCCCTCTGTGCTCTGGAAGGTTTACATCCATTAGCATAGCTTTGACATTAGGACCAGCAAAGGAAATTATCAATGCTCCAATAAATCCAAATATTGCAGGGGGAATTATATCTAAGAATTGGGGACTCTCTTTTGCAGGCCAATAGAGTGTAATAAGTATAGGTATAACTCCTATAAGCTGAGAAAATCCAGCAGCAATCGGGAGGTATTTTCTCTTCTTTAGATAAAGCCTGTTTCCTATAATACCACCCAGGAGTTTTCCAGCTATCGTTCCAAGACCAAGAATTATTAACAGTACAGTACCCAGTTGAACAGAGAAATTTTTATGTCTTAAATAAAAGGTAATTAAATAATATGGAATAATTCCCCACGCAACGGTCCCGGGTATTCCCTGAATAAAAAGCCAAACATTGGAGGGAATTTTAAATAGGGAGAGATAATCTTTTAATTTTAATTTTCCTTTATACTTTTTTCCACCCAGTACAAGGTCTCTTATTTCCTGTTCACCTGCACCCTTTTCAGGCTCTCTTCCAAAGATTGCCATACCGAGAACAAAGAGGAAGTTAGGTACAGATACAATTATAAAGGGGATTCTCCATCCATACACAGGCCCAATAAAACCGGCAACCACCATGCCAAAAACAACGCCAATAGCAGTTATAGCATCATACCATGCCTGTGCTCTTGGTCTCTGTTTCTCTGTAAATAGATCTCCTATGAGAGAAAAAGCTATAGGGACAGTTCCTCCTATTCCTATTCCAGTAAGGATTCTTAAAATTAAGAGTTCAGTATAGGAGTGGGCAAATCCTGTGAGAAAGCAGGGTATTTCTCCAAGAAGAACTGCAGATATAAGAAGCCACTTTCTTGAAAATTTGTCTGTAAGATACCCCCATAGAAGGGTTACAATGGCTGCAACAAGAGTGAAAGCAGATCCAACAATTCCTATCTCTTTATCACCTATGCCAAATTCGTTTTCAATAGCCTGAATGTTTGGAGACATAACATTTTGATCTGCCAGTAGAATTATTCCCATAAGGAGAAGGAAGGAAAATAGAAATATTACACCCTTCTTGAAGTTGTATACCTCGTTAAGCCCTATTTTTTCAAAAATTCTCATTCTTCCCTCCTTTCAAATACAACTTTCCCCATTTTACTCCCGAACACAAAGTAATCCCTCTCCATTCTCTTAAAGTTTCCCTCCCTAACTTTATCAATATCAGCAGGCATTCTAATAAATATTTCCCCGGGCTCCTCTATAAAGCTAAACTGCGGCTCTATTACCACACTTTTCTTGTCAATCTTTACATTGAAATTTATAGTACCGAAATATGAATATGCATTCTTTACATTTATACAATTCCCATCTTTAAACCATTCATCTTTTGCTCCAGAGAGAAGATACAGGTTTTTATTTTTTTCGAGAACAAACATATTTCTTATAAAGTGGAGTATCTCTGCTATAGCCCATCCGTGATGTCCATCTCCTTCGCATCCTCCCAGTGTCTTCGGGTTTATTGCCTCTGGTGATGTGAAGGTAGGTGAAAGAAGGGATATTACAGAGTCAAACAATCTAAGAGCCTCTTCTTCCTCACCAAGGTATAGAAGTGCCTCTGCTATTTCAAGTGTCAGATAGAGATTTATCCCTGAATGGGTTATGTTCTGGTAAAAGCAGTTCTTCACAAAGAATTTCTCCTTTAAGAGAGCATAAGTATTTAAAACTTCTTCCTTTGTGAGCAAATCAAGGTTCAGAGGGAATATACTTGTAAATGCTGAAATCATGGAGGCATCTATTTTTCTTCCAAAACCTCCAACAACAATTCTTTTGCCTAATCTTTCCTGGTCTATATCTATTGCCCTTCTTATGTCCTTTTTGAATTCCTCATAGAAATTAAGAAACACTTCATAGTCTTTTTCAAATCCTAAAACCTTTGAAGAAAAGAGAGCATCCTTCAGTCCTCTTAAGCCAAAATAATCATCATAATAGTATAGGTCATTGGGACCAAAATGTTCTGCACTGAACCCTGCTGGAAGGAGTCCCATACTCTCTTTATATTTTTTTCTCTTTCTTTCTATCCATAATGCTCCGTCTTTTATTGATTTGTAAACATATGCAAGAAAGTCTTTGTTTTTTGTCAATCTAAAGTATTCAACCATTGTCCATATTGCCTGACCATTACTATCCCATTCACCTTTTTGTGAGATAAAATATCCTTTCTTTTGCTTTTCTGGAAAATGAAGTAGAATTCTTCCTGCTCTATCTTTATCCCCGATTTTCGTGAGGGCAGATACCATATATGCGCTGTCTCTAAACCAGAAATGTCTATAAGTCAATGGCCCAGGAGTTATGTAGTTTCTGTTTACAAGAGATTTAATATATGTTTTATTTGCCTCAAATATCTCGTTTAAGTTCCTATCAGGTGTTACAATGGTGAGCTCTTTTTCTTTTTCTCTCTTCCAGAAGTCTGACTGAAGCCTTTCCGCAAATGGGTAATCTTTAAAATTTATCCTGTCGTTTGTCTGGGGAAGGAACAGATGAAAAGTCTTTTCTTCATCCTTGTTCAGGCTAAAGTCATAAAAAATTCCCCCTGTCATTAAACCATATTTTGATTTTTCCTTCTTTTTATTCAAGAATTGCTCATTCTCCACATCTATTTCATCTTTTGATATAAAAAGGTTAGCACCTTCTGTTTCTGGAATTAGAAATTTATCTTCGTTTACAAAAATAATTCCATCCTTTAATTCTATTTCCCACACAGGAATTATTGATTCAGGATTGTATGGTCTTATAGAAAAATAGATTCTATAGTTCCCGTCTTTCTTTCCTTTTATATTTACATATAGATGTATACCTCTGTCCTCTTTTAGAGAGAACACAGAACTTCTCAGTAAAAAATTCTCTGTATCAAATTCTGTTATTACTCTTCCATCCACAGGATTAAGCTTTTGAACTACTTTCCTTGCTCTGGAAGGAACAAAGAAGAAGTCTCCTCCTTTTATGAATATGTCAAGAGAAGGAGAGTTGTATCTTGGGGAAATGAATCCCCTTTCGTCTACCACTCCTTTTTCGTCAAAATCCGGGAATCCAAGTATAGTCCAGTTTCTGTGAGTTGTATTTATTGCAAATATATTAGCACCTCTTGGGATAAAGCTTTCATCATTGGGATTAAGTTGCTTTTCCATCCAGTAAGGATAAATCCAGTCAGAATTTATCTCAAATATCCTTGATGTTAATAGTCCTTTCAGGATGACTTCAAGATTTAATGGAATAAGCTGGTTCGGGAAGTTAACTTCGCTCTTTTTTCCCATACTCAGGAGAGATTTAAGGTAAGGGGCAAGGTTAACTAATTTAAACAACCTGAGTAAAAGATACATAATCTTATTCATGGTATCACCCCTTTGCTTCTTAAGATGCCCATAATAGATGCTCCAACAGCTACACCAGTTTCCCCCATGGATGATTTCTCAATCTTTACACTTTCAAAGGGTATTTTAAGGGAGTGAAGTCTTGTAGTTTCTACCATTTCTTCAAATACTATATCAAGGGCTTTAACAAGACCACCCCCAATTATTATTTTTTCAGGATTTAGAATGTTAATTATAATAGAAAGCATAAGACCCACATTTTTTGCTGAAATTCGGAGAACCTCCAGAGAAAGAAAATCTTTTTTCCTTGCATGTTTTGTAATTAAGGGTACATCAATCTCAGATATGTCTTTTACCTCTTCCATGACAGATGTTTTAATTCCTCTTTTAACCCCATGAATAAAGTAATTTTTTATAAAAATCCCAGAAGCAAGAGCTTCCACACAGCCCCTTTTTCCACAACCACATAGTGGTCCAAACTCATCAATGGTTATGTGTCCTATCTCCCCGGCCATATTATTTGCTCCTCTTAAAATTTTCCCGTTATAAACTATACATCCCCCTATTCCTGTTCCAAGGGTAATGTACACAAAGTTTTTATGATTTTTTCCACTGCCAAGATACATTTCTGCCACCCCCCCTGCCTTAACATCGTTATCAACAAATACAGGTATTTTAATTTTTTCATAGATTGTTTTTCCTAAAGGAAAATTCTTTAAAAACTTTATATTTGGAGATTCATGCACCACACCGTTTATATAGTCAATAAATCCTGCACACCCAATTCCCACAGATTTAACTTCGAAAGAGTCCTTTAGTTTTTCTATTATGGATATAATGTTTGAAATTATCCTTTCCCCCTCATTTGTGTTCCCTGTTTCCTCTTTTATGCTCTTTAATACTTTTCCATTTTCATCGGTTAAAACACCAAGAATTTTTGTCCCTCCAAGATCTATTCCAATTCCATAAATCATTCTTCCATTTTCTCCTTCAACAGACTTATTATTGACACATCTTTTGGATTAAAGCCCCTTAGTTTCCCATAATCTATTGAGATAAGGTCTATCTTAAAAAGCATGGAGAACATTCTCGAAAGTTTTCCACCCTTTGCTAAAGGGTATATTTCCAGACAATCTATCCCCATACCCTCAAAAATCTCTTTTGTTATATCAAATCTTTTTTTGATTTTTTCTTCCTCGAAGTAATCTCTTAAAAATACAGGAATTATAAAGGGTAATATTTCCTTATCCATAAATCCAACGATTTCGTCATGATGCATATTTGGAATTATGTTTGAATGAGATAGCGTCTTACCGTTTTCAGCTAACTGCCTTCTAAACCTCAGGGATAGGGAGTCAGAAAAGCCATAGGATCCATAAATAAAAGGAATTTTTCCTTTTATTTTTTCTGAAACACTCCTTATTTCATCAAAACTTATAGTTTCCCTTTCACTCTTTAAAACAGAGATGGTTTCTTCTATCTCATTAGTCACATCAAGGTTTTGATATGATGAGAGAATTAAAAGAAGTGGAAAAAATAGATAAGGAATAGCACTTCTTGCTTCAAAACCATAGGGAACCCTTAAAACCGGAAGGGATTTTTCCCTTGATATGCTCTCCATTTCTCCATTAGATGTGATAATAATTATTTTTTTGGTCTTTCCAATAACATGAGATAAAGCTGACAGTGTTTCTTCTGTTTTTCCAGAGTAACTCATAACTATGGAGAGAGTTTCTTCGTTCACAAAATTTGGTATATGATAACCTTGGTGGATTACAAGTGGAAACTTCAATTTATCAAAAAGAAATGCGCTTATTAAATCAAAGGTTGTTCTTGAACCACCACCAGTACCCAGTAGAATTATATTCTTAAAGGAAAAATCTGGAATCTTAAATGCATTAAATATTTCAACAGCTCCCTTAATTTCCTCTGGCATATTTAATACCCATTGTGTCATTATATCCATCTCAGGTCTCCTACATGTTTAATGCATCCACATTTGTATGAAGATGAAGAGGGGATAACACTTTGAAGGCCTCTGCGAATTTAACTTTAATCCTTTCTCCATATTCACCATGCTTGAGAGTTAAATAATTTCTTATAAAGTTAATTGATTCCTCTGTTGGAAATTGACTTTTGTGGGTTTCTATAGCCTTCAGTTTTTCCTTGAAAGTCTCTGTTATATCTATGTATGTGTTTGGATTTTGTGTTATATAGAAGGAAATCCATTTTACATTAAAAGGCGAGGTTTCCTTTAAAATAAGAGGAAGAGGGGATAGAAAACTTGCTCTGGCCACGCAGATACCCGTTTTTATATGGTCCGGGTGAACCTCATAAGGAAGCCATGGATCTGGAGTGAATACAATATCAGGTTTAAACTCTCTTATTATCCTTAAAAAATCCATAGTCAGTTTTTCAGTATCAGGTAGATTTAAATCTTCATAGTTAAGCATGAGTATCTTTTTAATCCCAAGAACCTTCCCTGCTCTTTCCCTTTCTTTCCTTCGTATTAATTTAAGCTTTTCTTCAGTTGTTGATGGATCGTATGTGCCCTTTCTTCCGTCAGTTACTGTAACAAGAGTTACATCTTTGGATTTATCAGTTAACCACTTGATGGTTCCTCCCATAAAAATGTCTGCATCATCAGGATGGGGTTCAAAGATGAGAAATTTCTTTAATTCCATAAAATCTGGAATTTTAATGAGATCCCTTACTTTCATTGTCTCCTCCCTGATATTTCACCACAGGCGGCTCTCTTCATAACTAAATTCTAACACAATAAAGTTAGAATCTTGACCAAAGGGCTTAAATGCTTCATACTTAAATGTGTGCAAATATATAAAAGGAGGTTAGTGGTAATGAGGAAGAGAGTCATAATTATGGGAGCAGCAGGTAGAGATTTTCATAATTTTAATGTTTACTTTAGAAATAATGAGGAATTTGAGGTTGTAGCCTTCACAGCCACTCAGATTCCAAATATAGAAGGAAGAAAATATCCAGCCTCTCTGGCTGGCAAATTATATCCAGATGGGATTCCCATCTATCCTGAAAAAGATTTAGTAAGCTTAATCAAAAAATATGATGTTAATATTGTAGTTTTTTCTTATTCAGACGTATCCCATGAATATGTAATGCATAAAGCCTCCCTTGCTATGGCAAGCGGAGCAGATTTTATGCTTCTTGGACCAGAATCAACTCAAATAAAGAGCAAGAAGCCTGTAGTTTCAATATGTGCCATAAGAACTGGATGTGGAAAGAGTCAAACCACAAGGAGAGTTGTCGGTATTTTAAAAGACATGGGTCTTGTTCCTGTTGTTGTAAGACATCCTATGCCTTATGGAGACCTTGAGAAGCAGAGACTCCAGAGGTTTGCAACTTTTGAAGATATGGATAAAGCAAACTGCACCATAGAGGAGAGAGAGGAATATGAGTCTCATATAAATAGAGGTGTTGTTGTATATGCAGGAGTGGATTATGAAGAGATTTTAGGATCAGCAGAGAAGGAGGCAGATGTGGTTGTCTGGGATGGAGGAAACAATGATTTTCCATTCTTTAAATCAGATCTTCAAATAGTTGTAGTTGATCCTTTAAGAGTGGGACATGAAACCACATATCATCCTGGTGAGACAAATTTTCTATCCGCTGATGTAATTGTTATAAACAAGATTGACACAGCTCCCTTTGAGAATGTTGAAAGATTAAGAGAAAAAATCTACAGACTAAATCCTGATGCTACAGTTGTGGAGGCAGCTTCACCCATCTTTGTGGAGGATTATGAGAAGATAAAGGGTAAAAAAGTACTTGTTATTGAGGACGGTCCAACACTTACACATGGAAGTATGTCTTTTGGTGCAGGTTTTGTTGCTGCCAAGAAATTTGGTGCCAGGGAAGTAGTTGATCCTCGTCCATGGATTAAAGGCTCCATAAAGGAAGCTTTTATTAAGTATCCCCAGATTGGAAGCATACTCCCCGCCCTTGGGTATGGCAAGGAACAGCTTAAGGAACTTGAGGAAATTGTGAACTCATCTGATGCTGAACTTGTAGTTGTTGCCACCCCTGTAAATCTTGGTAGAATTATAAATATGAACAAACCCTATGTTAGAGTTACATATGAACTCCAGGAGATAGGAAAACCAGATCTTCATGAAATAATAAAGGAGAGGCTGAAAGTAAAATGACATTGTTTATTCTTCTACTCTTGATATTCTTCTTTCCATTTTTAATATTTCTGTTCCTTCTTCCTTTAGGATATCTATTGTATGCACTCCTTAATCTTCTTACAGTTCCCCTTCAAATTTTAGAGATAGCCACAAATAAACCTCTAAGAAAAAACCATGCTCTTGAGCACGCTACAATAAATGTAATAGAAGAAAAATGGGGGAGGAGGGGGGTTCTCTCTGGATATGCAAGAGAAAATGGATACTATATAATTGGTCCAGTGGATCCTGAAACCCTTGAGTGGGCAAGCCGCGAAGCCTGGGAAAGACTTGCAAGGGGAGAGGTGGAGCTTGCCGTTCACTCAAGATGTGGTACAAGTATTGCAGTTGCCTCCTTTACCACGGCACTTATATTTATTCTACTTCTTGTTTTTACCCATGCACTAAATATTTTCCTTGTGATACTTGCAATCCTTTTAGGTCAGATTTTCGGTCCGTTTCTTGGTGAGTTTACCCAGAAATACTTTACCACAGATCCAGATGTAAGGAATATAAGAATACTTGGGGTAGAGTATGATTTGTCTCATCTTTATGGACCTTTCGGTATTACCTACCCGGCAAAGCCGTCCACCTTCTTTATAAGAACCACATATTTAAGAGAGGTAAGGGTATTTGAATGAGAGAATTCATCTCTCTCTTAAGAATAAAGCAGTGGATTAAAAATTTATTTGTCTTTGCACCTATTGTTTTTTCAAAGAGGTTTCTTGATTTAGACTTTTTTCTCCCAACATTAATAGTATTTTTTCTTATATCCTTTATTTCAAGCGGACTCTACATAATAAATGACATTGTAGATAGTAAGAAAGATAGACTTCATCCAGATAAAAAGAATAGACCCATTGCGTCAGGGAGAATAAAGAAAAACTTTGCCCTCCTTCTCTCCTTTATTCTTATATTAACCCCCCTAACCTATTCCTTTTTTATGGAGTTAAATCTATTTTTAATTTTTCTTATATACATAGTTTTAAATATTCTTTATTCATTTTTCTTAAAGAAAGTTGTAATAATAGATGTGATGGTGATTTCAGCAAACTTTGTTTTGAGGGTGTTTTCTGGGTCAATGCTTTTTTCTATTCCAATATCCAGCTGGTTGATACTCTGTACCATATTTCTTTCTCTATTTCTTGGCTTTTCTAAAAGGAGATTTGAACTTTACTCTCTTGGGGGTAACGCTGTAAACCATAGGAAGGTTCTATCTCTCTATTCAATTCCGTTTCTTGACCAGATGATAACCATTGTTACTGCCTCTACAATAATTTCCTATGCACTTTATACTGTTTCTGAGGAGACGGTAAAAAGGTTTGGTAGTGGTTTAATTTATTCCCTTCCCTTTGTCCTATATGGTATCTTTAGATATCTTTTTATTGTTTATGTTAAGGGTAAAGGGGGAGACCCTACAAAAGTTTTAAC
>QMOO01000018.1 GCA_003648245.1 Caldisericota bacterium | reverse complement strand
TTTTAAAAGTATATCTTCACTTATTTGCAAGTGCTTCTTCAATGCTCTTTCAACACCAATTTCATCTTTGTTTTTTAAATTTTTTAAAATTTCGCTATGCTCTTTAACTGTGTTCTTCAATCTGTACGGAGTTGAAAGAATGCAATAAATCATCGTGGAGCTTCTATCCCATAAATTTGAAATTAAATCCACAAGATGTTTATTCTTTGAAGCCTTATAGATACTAAAATGAAAAAGTCTATTAAGTTTCTGTATAGTTTTTATATTGAGATCGTTGGGCGTTCTGTATTCTTTTAATAAAGCCTTTATTTTATTATGTATTTTTTCTACCTTTTCTAACTCTTTGGTTGATATATTCTTACAGGCAAGTTTAACAGCTAAAATTTCTAAGGATTCTCTTATAATATATATCTCTTTTACTTCCTCAGCGCTGAACATTTTGACCATAAATCCCTTCCTTGGCACAGAGACTATAAGCCCTTCTGCTTCTATTTTTCTTGCAGCTTCTCGAAGGGGCGTTCTGCTCACTTTCCATTTTTGCGAGAGTTCCCTCAAGGAAATCATAGTTCCTGGCGTAAATTCTCCATTAACTATAGCTTCTCTTATTAATACAGCTATTTGATCAGTAAGTGTTTCTTTTCTTATCTTAAATGATGACCCAGTCTTCATCAGTGCCTCCTTACTTAACTTACTTAAAATACTACTGTTTTATAGTTTTATATATTTTAACTATACTATAATTTACTAAAAATATTATCCTTGACAAAGAACAAGCTCATATTATAATTAATTTAGATAAATCTGGGATACAATATCCCAATGGGAGGTATAAATGATAGGAATTGTGGGCTATGGTAGTTATATTCCATGGCGGCGAATTAGGATTGAGGAAATTGCGAAGGTGTGGAAGCAAGATGCAGAGGTGCTTAAAAGAGGACTTCTGATCAAAGAAAAAACTGTTCCTGCAAAAGACGAAGATTCTGTTACAATAGCATTTGAAGCTTCAAAAAATGCACTAAAGAGAGCCCAAATAAATCCAGAAGATATTGGAGCTGTTTATATTGGTTCAGAATCAAAGCCTTATGCTGTGAAACCATCATCTTCTATAATTGCTGATGCTTTAGGTATATCTCCTATAGTTCATACAGCTGATTATGAGTTTGCATGTAAAGCTGGTAGTGAATCGGTATTTGTGAGTTATTCGTTGGTTAAAGCTGGACTTGTAAAATTTGCTCTTGGAGTAGGTTCTGACACCTCGCAGGGTGCACCAAGAGATGCTTTAGAGTACACTGCATCTGCTGGAGGAGCTGCTTTTATAATGGGTTCAGAGAACATTATAGCTGAGGTAATAGAAACATTTTCATACACTACCGACACTCCCGATTTCTGGAGAAGAGATGGGCAATTCTACCCAAATCACACAGGTCCTTTTACTGGTGAACCTGCTTATTTTACACACATAATAAATTCAGCAAAAGGATTAATGGAAAAGGCAGGAGTTTCTCCTAAAGAGATAACTTATGCAGTCTTTCACCAACCAAATGGTAGGTTTCCTCTTCGTGTAGGCAAAAGACTTGGATTCACCAAGGAACAGCTGGAGCCAGGATGGATAGTACCTGAAGTAGGCAATACATACTCAGGATGTTCATTGCTTGGATTTACTGCTGTTTTAGATATAGCGAAAGAGGGAGATATAATTCTTCTGACATCTTTTGGTTCTGGTGCTGGCAGTGATTCTTTCCTCTTTCGAATTACAAAAAGACTGGAAGAGGTAAGAGGAAACGCTCCCACTCTTAAAGACATGCTAAACAGGAAACACTATGTAGATTATGCTACCTATGCGTATCTTAGAGGAAAAATTTTAATGGGTAAGGAGGGTTAGAATGAGAGAAGTAGCCGTGGTTGGTATAGGAATAACGAAATTTGGAGCTTTGTGGGATAAGTCCCTAAGAGATTTGGCAATAGAAGCCTCTTTAGAAGCCATAAACGATTCAGGAGTAGACCATATAGATTCAATGTATGTTGGAAATTTTTCTGCTGGTACTTTAATAGAGCAGGAACATATAGCACCCCTTGTGGCTGATTATCTTGGTCAAAATCCAATTCCTGCTACAAGAATAGAAAATGCTTGTGCCTCAGGAGCTTCTGCGCTTAAAATGGGATTCATTGAAGTAGCTTCTGGTATGAGTGATGTGGTAATGGTTTTAGGTGTAGAAAAGATGACTGATGTAACAACACCTCAAGCAGTCTATTCCCTATCACTGGCAGCAGATAGAGAATATGAAGGTTATCAAGGAATCACCTTCCCAGCACTTTTTGCACTTGTAGCTAAAAGACATATGTTTGAATTTGGCACAACAAGAAAACAGCTTTCTTTAGTCGCAGTAAAAAATCACAAAAACGCTTCTAAGAATCCGAAAGCTCAATTCCACAATATAATCACCACTGAAGACGTAGAGAAATCACCTATGATTGCTGATCCTCTTCATCTTTTTGACTGCTCTCCAATTACAGATGGTGCGGCGGCAGTGGTTTTGATGCCATTAGAAAAAGCTAAAAAACTTAACAATCATAAAATTATAAAAATAGCTGGAATCGGTCAAGCAAGTGACACCATAGCCATATATCAGAGAGAATCCTTTGTAAGCTTCAATGCAACTATTAAAGCGGCTGAAAGTGCATATAAAATGGCAGATAAAAGACCAGAAGATATAGATGTAGCAGAAGTACATGATTGTTTTACAATTGCTGAAATATGCACTATAGAAGATTTAGGATTCTTTGAAAAAGGGAGGGGAGGGGAAGCAATAGAAAACGGTTTAACCGATATTGACGGAAAGATACCTGTTAACCCCAGTGGAGGTCTAAAAGGAAAGGGGCACCCTGTAGGAGCAACGGGAGTTGCTCAGATAGTTAACCTTGTGGAGCAATTACGTGGAGAAGCTGGAGAAAACCAAGTTAAAGATCCTAAGATTGCTTTGGCACATAATCTGGGGGGGTCGGGATCTACAGTAGTAGTAACAATTCTGGAGGTGGCATAATGTTTACAATTCCAAGGATCTGGAGAGAGAAAAAGCAAAGATACAGACTTGAAGGTTCAAAATGCAAAAAGTGCAGTTATACATCTTTTCCACCCCGTAAAGTCTGTCCAAAATGCGGGTCAGAAGAATTGGAAATCATAAAACTTCCAGAAACAGGAAAAATATTGACTTATACAATAGTAAGGAATGCTCCTATTGGATTTACTGAATTTGCTCCCTATGCTGTAGGTGTTATAGAACTGGAAGATGGAACAAGAATGTTAGCTCAGATTGTAGATAGTAACTTTGAGGATATTGATATTGGAAAAAAGGTGAAATTGGTCTTTAGAAAGCTATTTAGTGAGGGAGAGGCAGGAGTTATAATTTATGGTCATAAGTGTAAACTTATATAATAAAAAGTTTATAAATAAAGGGAGAGAATTATGAAAAAAAATTCAAGATTTCCTGGTTTTTATAAACTGACGATTCAGGAAAGAGTCGAAAAAATAAAAGAATTTTCAGATCTCTCGGATGAAGAAGTGAACCTATTGTTTAATAAGGGAAATCTGGGTTTAGAGAAAGCTAATAGAATGATAGAAAATGTTATAGGAACCTTCAGTATGCCTTTTGCCGTGGCCGTAAATTTCTTAATCAATGACAGGGATTATGTGGTGCCTATGGTTATAGAGGAACCCTCAGTAGTTGCAGCCTTAAGCTTTGCTGCAAAGCTCGCCAGAGAGGGTGGAGGGTTTACTTCTGTTTATTCAGGCTCAATAACAACTGGTCAAATTCAAATTACAGATTTAAAAGATCCATTCGGAGCAAAGGTAGAGATATTAAAGCATAGAGAAGAAATTATAAAGACTGCAAATGATAAAGATCCTCTATTAATAAGCCTTGGAGGGGGAGTAACCGATGTTGAAGTAAGGGTTCTAAAAGATTCCACTGAGAGCCTTGTGATAGTTCACTTATATGTAGATACCAAAGACGCTATGGGGGCAAATACAGTAAATACAATGTGTGAATCGGTGGCGCCTTTGTTGGAAAAGATAACTGGAGGAAAGGTATATCTGAGAATTATATCCAACCTTTCTGATAGAAGGATAGTAAGATCCAAATGCAAAGTACCAAAAGATGCTTTAAAGTTTAGTAATTTTACAGGAGAAGAAGTTATAGAGGGAATCTTAAAGGCTTACAATTTTGCAAAGCTTGATCCCTACAGAGCTACAACTCACAACAAGGGGATTATGAACGGTATAGATCCTGTTCTTATAGCCACAGGAAATGATTGGAGAGCGCAAGAAGCAGCAGCTCACGCCTATGCCTCAAAAGATGGTAAGTATAAACCCTTAACAGTTTGGGAAAAAGACGCTAATGGTGATCTTGTAGGAACTATTGAAATGCCAGTTCTTGTAGGTATTGTGGGAGGTGCAACAAAAGTTCATCCTCTTGCTCAATTGTCTCTAAAGATTATGGGTATAAAAAGTGTCAAAGAGTTAGCAGAGGTTATAGGTGCTGTAGGTCTGGGACAAAATCTCGCTGCTCTAAGAGTCTTAAGCACTGAAGGATTGCAGAAAGGACATATGAGATTGCATGCTAGGAACATAGCTTCAACTGCTGGGATCCCTGATGAATATGTAGAACAGGTGGCAAGCTTAATGATAAAAGAGGGTATTATAAGGGTGGATAAAGCCAAAGAATTGTATGAAATGCTTCGTAAAAAAACTGATAAGAATTCATAAAAGGGAGGTGATAACAAATTAAAATTTGTTCCAAAAATAAATTTATTTAAAAGGAGGTGGAGTGCATGAAATTCAAGAGAATTCTTATTTTGATTTTGGCTGTGAGTTTAATGAGTGCTTTGGTGGTGTGGGGTTGTGCACCAAAGGAAGAGAAACCTCCAGAAGAGGGAACAAAAGAACCCATCAAGATTGGAGCTGTAATTCCTCTAAGCGGAGGACCTTTTGCAGAAGCAGGGCAAGAACAGAGAATTGGACTCTTAATGGCGGAGAAGGAAATAAATGAAAAAGGTGGAATCTTAGGAAGACCTTTAAAATTAATAATTGAAGATGATCAGTGCAAATCAGAAACAGGTATAGCCGCCTGCACTAAACTAATAACCCAGGATAAGGTGGTAGCACTTATTGGTGGTTACTCCAGCACAATAACATTTGCTGAAATGAATGCAATTTCATCATACGAACCTATAGTGGTATGGATGGGAGCTTCATCTGTAAAAGTAGAGCATGAATTCGGACCTAAAAAATGGTTCTTCCATTTACACCCTTGGGACTACCATCGTCAAAGTACCGTTGTTGAATTCTTTAAATCATTGACACCAAAACCAAAAACAATTGCCTTAACGTATGAGGATGGTATCTACGGAACAACAAGTGCTGATTACTTCAGAAAATATGCTGAAGAGGCTGGATTTGAAATAATCTTTGATGAACCACATAAGAGTGGTTCCTCTGACTTTACCTCACTTCTAACCAAGGTAAAGGCTAAAAATCCTGATATTTTCTATAGTGTAAGCTATGCAGGCGATTACATAATTCAGATAAAGCAAGCAAAGGAAGTTGATTTCTCTCCAAAACTCTTCACCATTGTTGCTCCACTATTTCCTGGATATAAAGATTCATTAGGAAAAGCCGGCGATTACATTGTAGGAGTCAACCCATGGGCTTCCACTTTGAATATCGAAGGATTAAAGGAGTGGTTAGACAGACTCCATGAAATGTATCCTGAGAAAAAAGATATAGAATATTGGGTTCCTCTTGGTTATACAAATCTTATGGTTGTAGCTGAAGCTATAAACAAAGCTGGCACTACAGATAAGGATAAGGTTATAGAGGCTTTAGAAAATATTGATATGATGACACCTTTTGGAAGATTAAAATTTGAACCCAGTGATGAGGGTGGACTCCATCAAGCCTTTACTAATCTTGTTATGGTACAGTGGCAAAACCTTAAACCTGTAGTTGTATTTCCACCAGAGGTAGCTGAAGGTAAGGTTATTTATCCAGTGCCAAGCTGGAAGGAAAGGGATTAGTAAATCATAAGAAAGGAGGATGAGGGGGGAAACCCCCTCAATAGGGTAATATGACAAATTTCTTGCAAACAACCTTTAATGGAATACTAACTTCTGGGGTATATATTGTTGTAACATTGGGACTTGCTCTCGTCTTTGGAATAATGAGGATTATAAACTTCGCTCATGGTGAGCTTGTAATGATAGGTGCCTATATAACTTACTGGATGTTCATTCTGTTTGGAGTTAATCCCTATATCTCTTTAATACTTGATGCCGGAATAGTTTTTCTTATTGGTGTTTTAATGCATAAACTCGCAATTGAGAAGATACTTGATGCTCCCTCAATTGACCAAGTACTTTTAACTTTTGGTTTTTCGGTCCTATTTCAGAACATAGCATTAATATTATGGACAGCTAATCCTTTAGCTCTCTCCAGAGAAACGGTAAGTGTAAAAATAGGAAATATACAATTTGGCAAAGACAGATTGATTGTCTTTATAATTGGTGTAGCAATAGCTTTAATTCTGAACTTCATCCTTTCAAAAACCAAAATAGGCAAGACCCTGAATGCTGTTAGTCAGAATAGAACAGCATCTTATCTTGTAGGAATTAATGTTCCTCTCTTTTACACAATAGCATTTGGTATATCTGCTGCTTTAGCTGGAATAGCTGGGGGATTAATAAGTACAGTAATGTACACATCTCCATACGTGGGAGCAAGGCTGGGTCTGCGTGCTTTTGCTATTCTGACTCTTGCGGGATTGGGAAATATTAATATGACATTAATAGCCAGCTTAATATTGGGTTTATCTGAATCGTATATAAGTGTGTATGTTCCCCAGGGTCCCGGATGGGCAGAAGGGGTATCCTTTCTAATTATTTTAATTGTTCTTGCTGTAAGACCCAGTGGATTAAAAGGAATGAGGGCAGAATGATGGAAAGAAACAATATTAAAAAAATAATACTATCTTGGATAATCATATTTGGGATAAGTGCAAGCATACCATTGTTTATAGGCTCGTATTATATTCATCTTGCCACAAGTGTTTTTATATATATAGCTCTAACTATTGCTATAGGAATTCTTGCAAAAACAGGACAAGTATCAATTGGACAGGCTGCCTTTTTTGGTATAGGGGCTTATACTGCAGCAATATTCTGTAAATACTTTGGTTCTTCACCCTTTGTCGAGTTCGTACTCGCAGGCGCCGTATCAAGTATCTTCGCCTTAGGTTTAGGAGCTATAACCTTAAGATTAAAGGGGATATACTTTTCAATTGCCACTCTTAGTTTTGCTGAAACATTACTTGTTATATCAAATATGGAGAGAAAAATCCTTGGAGGTGCAACTGGCATAGCAGTTCCACCTTTATTTGATAATAAGATCCTTCCAAACTACTATTTGAGTTTATTCCTTGCATTCCTTACACTTATAATCGCTTACTTCGTGAGTAACTCAAAAATAGGATTTGCCTCTACAGTTATACGTCATGATGAGAGAGTGGCAAACTCAATAGGAATAAATCCAACAAAGTATAAAATTGTGGCTTTCTTAATAAGCGCATTTATAACAGGGGTAATTGGTGCGTATTTTATGCATTATGTCACATTTATTGTGCCAGATGAAGTCTTTGGATTGCATATCTCTGTGGCGATACTTGCGATGGCAATTTTTGGAGGTATCTATTCAGTTGAAGGAGCTTTTATAGGAGCTGCTTCTCTAAAGATACTTGAAGAATATTTAAGACTCAAGATTCGTTACGGACATATGATAGGATATGGAATAATACTCATTCTTGCAGTTCTGTTTATGCCAAACGGAGTAATAGGTTTACTTACTAAAGGTAGAAAAGGTTTTAGAAATCCTTTTAAATCAATTATAAAGAGGAGTTAAAAAATGGAGTTACTTGAGGTAAAAAATATTACTAAAACATTCAAAGGCTTGGTAGCGGTGAATAAGGTCTCCTTCAATATAAAAGAGGGAGAAATTGTTGGTTTAATAGGTCCAAATGGAGCAGGTAAATCCACAGTATTTGATATGATAACTGGAATAAGACCGCCTGATGGATCCTCGCCTTTTCCAGACTCTGGAGATATCATTTTTAAGGGGAAGAGTATCGTAAAACTTCCTGCGTATATCCGCTGTAATTTAGGTATAGGAAGAACTTTTCAGTTAACTAAACCGCTGAGAGAAATGACCGTCTTCGAAAATGTATATGTTGCTCTTCTCTTCAGCAAAAAATCTGCAGGAAATAGAAAAAATCTCTCAAAAACTGCAAAGGAAATATGCGAATTAGTTAGTTTAGATAGGAAAATGGAAGAGCTGGCTTCAAACTTAACAGTACCTGACAGGAAAAAATTGGAATTAGCCAGGGCGTTGGCTACTCAACCAGAACTTCTCCTGCTGGATGAAGTAATGGCAGGTTTAAATCCATCGGAAGTAATGGAAGCTTGCAATTTAATTAAAAAAATAAGAGATTTAGGAATTACAATTCTTGTTGTTGAGCATGTTATGAAAGCAATAATGAATATATCTGATAGAATCATCGTTTTAGATCACGGTATTAAAATAGCTGAGGGCAAGCCTGAAGAAGTAGTAAATAATCAAAAAGTGATAGAGGCCTATCTGGGAGAGGAGAAAACGGTATGAGAAAGACTATTCTAGATGTTGAAAATATAAATGTATTCTATGAGGATGTTCAAGTTCTGTGGGATCTATCTTTCAGTGTTGGAGAAGGAGAAATAGTTGCCCTCGTGGGTTCAAATGGGGCTGGCAAGACTACCACATTAAAAACAATTTCAGGAATTATGCATCCTAAAAAAGGTAAGATAAAATTTAATGGTGAGGAAATCCAGGATCTCCCACCTCATCTCATAGCAAAGAGAGGATTGTCATTGGTTCCCGAGGGAAGAGAGCTTTTCTCAGAAATGACTGTATTGGACAATCTCCTTTTAGGCTCTATGTATATTCCTGAAGCGTCTAAAAAAACCACCGAGTTACTTAGAAAAGTTTTCTCTCTCTTTCCGGTATTGGAAGAAAGAAAAAAACAGATTGCTGGAAATTTAAGCGGAGGGGAACAACAAATGTTAGCTATCGCTCGTGGACTAATGTCCGCACCTCGGCTTTTGATGCTTGATGAGCCATCCTTGGGACTCGCTCCCAAACTGGTATCTGAACTATTCAAAACAATTATAGATATCAAGGACTCTGGAGTTACAATACTGCTTGTAGAGCAGAATGCTTATAAAAGTCTTGAGATAGCTGATAGAGCATATGTTATAGAAACAGGTAAAATTACACTTACCGGAGTAGGTAAAGAATTGCTTAAAAACGATTATGTAAGGAAAGCCTATCTTGGTTTATAAATTCTTAAAAATAGATTCTTTTGTTATTTAAAATATAAAAATAGGGGTAAGGGATTATAATTAAATTATGAGGAATAAAGAGGTTGCAAATAAGTTATACGAACTTGCATCCCTTGCAGAACTTGCAGGAGAAAATCCATTTAAAATAAACGCCTACATTGAGGCAGCAAGGAGGATAGAAAACCTTCCAATACCCATAGAGGAACTTGCAAAGGAGGGGAAACTTACAGAAATAAAGGGTGTTGGATCAGGAATTGCAAAGAAGATAAAACAGTTTCTTGAAACAGGAACCATTGAAAAACTTGAGGAATTTAAAAAGAAGGTGCCCCCATCACTTCTGGAACTTGAAAAGATTCCTGGAATTGGACCAAAGGCAGCACTCTCTTTATACAAGCATCTTGGAATAAAGACCGTTGAGGAGCTAAAAGAAGCAGCAGAGAAAGGGAAAATAAGGGATCTTCCCGGCTTTGGACCAAAGAAGGAAGAAAACATCCTTAAAGCCCTTCAGGGTATGAAGAAGAAAGAGGAAAAGAGAGTATCTATTGGTCTTGCTCTTCCTCTGGCTGAGTTTATAAAAGATGAAATCAAAAAGAAAGCACCTGTGGATAAAATTGAGATCTGCGGAAGCATAAGGAGAATGAAAGAAACCATAGGTGATATAGACATACTTGTAACAAGCAGAGAGAGTGAGAAAGTCATGGAGGTTTTTTCAAACCTTCCTGTGGTTAAAGAAGTGCTGGTGAGAGGAGAAACAAAAACCTCAGTGATAACAGAGGAAGACATACAGGTTGATGTTAGGGTAGTGGAACCAGAATTTTTTGGGGCAGCCATTCAATACTTTACAGGTTCAAAACAGCACAATGTTAAACTACGAGAACTTGCAATAAAGAAGGGACTCAAGATAAATGAGTACGGGATTTTTAAAGGGGAGAAAAGAATGGGGGGAGAGAAGGAAGAGGATGTTTACTCTCTCCTTGGCCTTCCCTGGATACCCCCTGAAATGAGGGAGGATAGAGGAGAGATTGAGGAGGCAATAAGGGGGGAATTGCCAAAACTCATTGATTATAAAGACATAAAAGGAGACACCCATGTACACACAGAATACTCAGATGGGGTGGATTCCATAGAAAAAATGGCAGAGGAAGCGATAAAGATGGGCTATGAATACATTGTAATCTCAGATCATGCAGAATCTCTTGGTGTGGCATCAGGAATGTCCATTAAGAAATTTAAGAAACAGAAGAAGGAGATAGACAAACTGAACGAAAAGTTTGGCGATAAGTTTAGAATCTTCTTCTCTGTAGAATTAAACATTCTATCAGATGGAAGTGTTGATTTTCCTGAGGAAGAGCTTGACATTTTTGACTTCTGTATAGCAGGAATTCACTCTGGATTTAACCAGAGCATGGAGAAGATAACCAATAGAATTAAAAGGGCAATGGGAATTAAGAAAGTAAAAATAATTGCACACCCCACCGGGAGGATAATTGGCGAGAGGGGAGAGTATAAAGTGGATATTGAGGAGATATTTAAAGAAGCAAAGAATACAGGTGTGTTTCTTGAAATAAATGCAACACCATCAAGGCTTGATTTAAGTGATTTGAATGTAATGCATGCAAAAAGCCTGTACGGTTTGAAGTTTACCATAGGAACAGATGCCCACGCAGCAGTATCTTTAAGAGATATGAGATATGGAATTGGAGTGGCAAGAAGGGGGTGGCTTACAAAGGAAGACATTATAAATACACTACCTTTGAAAAAATTTGAAAAAATAATGAAGAAGTCGTAGTATAATTTCTTCATGGTTTATTTAATTCTTGCCTCTTTTTTTAGTGCCTCTGTTGCCCTTTTGTTTAAATATAGTGAGTCAAAGGGGCTTAATCGTTTTGTTGTGGCAACAATTAATTACATTGCGGGATTCTTTATAAGTTTAATAATCGTCATATCGAAAGGAATTTTTCCGACAAAAGAAATAAATCCCGGAATTTTTCTAAAGGAGTTTAGTAACGCATTAAAAACTGGTAAAGTTCTCTCTCCCGGGTCCAGCATCATCTGGGCTATAGTTGTTGGAGTCGTTGCAGGAATATTTTTCTTCGTAGCTTTTATATTCTACCAGAAAAGTGTTAAGGAAAACGGGGTTGCCACCACAGGGACTGTAAGATCTTTGAATGTACTTATCCCTATGACTCTTTCCATGGTCTTGTGGCTCGAGATTCCAAACATGTGGCAATGGTTTGGTATAGGCATTGCAGTATTCTCCATAGTACTCTTCTCCCTATCCTCTATAAAGGAACTCAAGAGGAAACTCCATTCCTCCCTCTACCTTTTCTACATAACAGGTGGAACCTCGCAGTTTCTGAATAAACTCTATCAAAAATATGGAATTGTGGAGTACAGGAGCATATTCCTTCTTGTGGTATTCTTCGTGGCTTCTCTAATTGGCATATCCATCCTTATCAAAAATAGAGTTAAAGTAAGGAAGCCAGAGATAGTGGTAGGCTTCTTTGTTGGTCTTTCAAATCTCTTTCAAAACTCCCTCATGATTCTCTCGTTCTCAATAATAAAATCCTCTGTGGCTTTTCCCATATTCAGTGCTATGAGTATTTTCATCTTGAATGTTGGAGGATGGCTGATATTTAAGGAGTATCTCTCTAAGATTAAGATATTTGCAATTATACTTGCAACTCTCTCAATATTCCTTATAAGCCTAAGATGAAAAGTAGGGATTTAGAATTGAGTTTACAAATTCAACTGGGTCAAAGGGAGAAAAGTCATTAATATCCTCCCCTGTAAATAGATATGTTATTGGAATTTTGTACTTTACATATATTGGAATGATTACACCGGGTTTGATTGTTGAATCAAGCTTTGTGATAAAGAGGGATGATACCTTTGAAACTTCTTTAAAATTTTCCACCTGAGAGTACAGATTCTCTCCATCTGTGGAATCAAGAACAAGTATTGATTCTGTAACTTTAG